>JBHAFS010000086.1:0-79418 GCA_041856205.1 Prevotella sp. | reverse complement strand
GCATTTGCTTGTTGCTTAGGAAATAAAGCACTATCTTTGCAATATGAACTTACAGGATACCAGCAAAATCAAGATGAGCGAGAATGTCATCATCGCCGATGCCGATTACATCGACTATGTGGCTTTCCAGCTGAGTGTGCAGTTTGAGCGGATACTGGGACGGCGCATCCCCAAGGCCGACCTCAGCCAGTGGGCTGTGAACGTGGCTCTCGACGGCGGGCTGCGTCCCGACGGTCAGCCGCACGAGACGCAGGTGGTGCTCGTACACGACAAGCAGCACACCCGGCTCGACAACTTCGTGCCCTCGGTCTACGCCACCGAGCTCAGCGCCCAGGCGTTCAGCGACGAGCAGCTGGGCGAGTTTCTGGTCAACGCTTACGCCGTGGGCGAGGTGGTCGACAAGGCCCAATACCTCGCCGATGCCATCAAGGCCGTGTGTGAGCACCAGGAGGTGAGGCGGCTGATGGTCATCCCCAACGGCGAGCAGGGCGACAGCTACGACGAGGTGCGGCGGGCCTTGCGCGATGCCCCCGACGACAAGCGCATCACGGTCTTTGCCATGCAGCCCATGGCCGGTGGCAACTTCAGGCAGGAGATTCTGGGCTACTCGCTCATGAACGCCTTGGGCATCAAGGGTGAGGAACTGTAAGGGAGCGCCGCGACGACCAAGAACAATAACAACAAAACAAAAAAGATACGACAATGAACGATTTGCGGAATGACAGCGCTGCCCACAACGCGGCAGCAGCAGGTGCCCCCAGCGCCGGCAACGGCAAGGGCAGGGTGCTCATGATAGGAGCCGGTGGCGTGGCCACGGTGTGCGCCTTCAAGATTGTGCAGAACCAGGATGTGTTCTCCGAGTTGATGATTGCCAGCCGTCGCAAGGCGAAATGCGACCAGCTGGTGAAGGCCATCCACGACAAAGGCTACCAGATGGACATCAAGACGGCCGAGGTGGATGCCGACGACGTGGAGCAGCTCAAGGCCCTGCTCGGAAGCTACAAGCCCGAGCTGGTCATCAACCTGGCCTTGCCCTACCAGGACCTCACCATCATGGAGGCCTGTCTGGCCTGCGGCTGCAACTACCTCGACACGGCCAACTACGAGCCCAAAGACGAGGCACACTTCGAATACAGCTGGCAGTGGGCCTACAAAGACCGCTTCGAGAAGGCCGGACTGACGGCCATCCTGGGCTGCGGCTTCGACCCGGGTGTGTCGCAGGCCTACACAGCCTACGCTGCCAAGCACCACTTCGACGAGATACACTATCTCGACATCGTCGACTGCAATGCCGGCAACCACCACAAAGCGTTTGCCACCAACTTCAATCCCGAGATCAACATCCGCGAGATTACCCAGAAGGGCCTGTTCTACGAGGACGGCAAGTGGGTGGAGACCGAGCCGCTGGAGGTACACCAGCCCATCAGCTACCCCAACATCGGGCCGCGCGAGAGCTACCTCATGCACCACGAGGAGCTGGAGAGCCTGGTGAAGAATTATCCCACCATCAAGCGCGCACGCTTCTGGATGACCTTCGGACAGCAGTATCTTACCTATCTCGACTGCATCCAGAACCTGGGCATGAGCCGCATCGACGAGGTGGAGTATGAGGCTCCGCTGGCCGACGGCTCGGGCAAGACGGTCAAGGTGAAGATTGTGCCGCTGCAGTTCCTCAAGGCCGTGCTGCCCAACCCGCAGGACCTCGGCGAGAACTACGACGGTGAGACCAGCATCGGCTGTCGCATCCGTGGCGTGAAGGACGGTAAGGAGCGCACCTATTATATCTACAACAACTGCCAGCACCAGGCTGCCTATCAGGAGACAGGCATGCAGGGCGTGAGCTACACCACGGGCGTGCCCGCCATGGCCGGCGCCATGATGTTTGTCAAAGGCCTGTGGAACAAGCCGGGCGTGTGGAACGTGGAAGACTTCGACCCCGACCCGTTCCTGGAGGTTGTGGGTGCCCAGGGACTGCCCTGGCACGAGTTGTTCGACCTCGACATCGAACTCTAAACATCTGCCATTGTCTGTCGCCACGTGCGGCAGACCGGCATCGACTATTTAATCCCATATTATTGAACATGGCAAAAACAGAAGAAGAACTGGCAGCAGAGAAGGCTGCACAGCAGAAAGCAGAGAAAGACGCCAAACTCAAGGCGTTGCAGGCTGCGATGTCTAAGATAGAGAAAGACTTTGGCAAGGGCTCCATCATGCGCATGGGCGATGAGCAGGTGGAGAACGTGGAGGTCATCCCCACAGGGTCTATCGGGCTCGACGTGGCGCTGGGCGTGGGTGGCTATCCCCGCGGCCGCATCATCGAGATCTACGGTCCCGAGTCGTCGGGTAAGACCACGCTGGCCATCCATGCCATCGCCGAGTGTCAGAAGCAGGGAGGCATTGCCGCATTCATCGATGCTGAGCATGCCTTCGACCGTTTCTATGCCGAGAAGCTCGGCGTGGATGTCGACAACCTCTGGATCTCGCAGCCCGACAACGGCGAGCAGGCCCTGCAGATTGCCGACCAGCTCATCAGCAGCTCGGCCATCGACATTCTGGTGGTCGACTCGGTGGCTGCCCTCACACCCAAGAAGGAGATCGAGGGCGAGATGGGCGACTCGGCCGTAGGCCTGCAGGCCCGCCTGATGTCGCAGGCCCTGCGCAAGCTCACAGCCACCATCTCGAAGACCAACACGTGTTGTATCTTCATCAACCAGCTGCGCGAGAAGATCGGCGTGATGTTCGGCAACCCCGAGACCACCACCGGCGGTAACGCGCTGAAGTTCTACTCCAGCGTGCGCCTCGACATCCGTCGCGTGAACAGCCTGAAGGATGGCGACAATGTCATCGGCAACCACGTGCGTGTGAAGGTGGTGAAGAACAAGGTGGCACCGCCCTTCCGCAAGGCGGAGTTTGATGTCACCTTCGGCGTGGGCATCAATAAGGTGGGCGAGATCCTCGACCTTGGCGTGGAGCACGGCATCGTGCAGAAGAGCGGCAGCTGGTTCAGCTACAACGGCTCCAAGCTGGCACAGGGACGCGACGCCAGCATGACCTTGCTGCACGACAACCCTGAGCTCTGCGAGGAACTCGAAGGGCTTATCATGCAGGCCATCAAGGCCAAGATGGAGAGTTAGTACCCGACGCTCTGTCACGATATACCAAGGAGCGCGAAACGCAAGACAGCATCGGCAGGAAGGGCAGCCATTGAGATGTGCCGCCCTGTGCCGATGCTGTCTTGCGTTTCGCGCTCTTCGCGTGTGGTGCCGTCTACGACGGTGGCGTTAAACGTAAGTCTCCAGGAACTTCAGGTTACCGGTGAACCTGATGTGCTGGGTCGAGGCCGGGAAGAGAAGCGTGTCGCCCGCCTTCACTTGCTCGGTGTTGCCTTCGTTGTCGGTGATGGTGCCTTCGCCCTCGGTCACGATGGTGATGATGAAGCTGTCGAGCGAGGCGATGTCGATGAGCGTAGGCTCGGTGATGTCGTAGAGGAAGGTGTGGAAGTAGGGGCATTGCACCAGCGACACCCCCTCGTTGCGTGCCGGCACGTAGTTGGTGCGGTAGTTGCTCTCCACGTGGTAGTCGATGCTCTCGGCGGCCTCCTTGGTGTGCAGCTGGCGCTCGTTGCCGTCCTTGTCTTTGCGTTTGAAGTCGTAGATGCGGTAGGTCACGTCGCTGGTCTGCTGGATCTCGGCCAGGAAGCAGCCCTTGCCGATGCTGTGGATGCGCCCGGCAGGCAGGAAGAAGCAGTCGCCCTCTTTCACCTGGTAGCTGTCGATGGCCTCGGTGATGGTGTCGTTGGCCACCATGGCCTTGTATTCCTCGGGCGTGATTTGCTTCTTCAGACCCACCAGCATACTGGCGTCGGGGTCCGACTTCATGACATACCACATCTCGGTCTTGCCGCGTTCCTTGCCTTGTTTCTTGGCTATCTCATCCGTGGGGTGTACCTGTATGGACAGGGGTTGGCGGGCGTCGATAAACTTGATGAGCAGCGGAAACTCATTGCCGAAGCGCTCATAGTTGGCCATGCCCACCAGTTCGCCCTTGAGCTGGGCCACTACCTCGCTGAGGGGCTGCCCGTCGTATTTGCCTCCGCTCACGATGGTCTCGTTTCCCGGCACACCCGATATTTCCCAACTCTCACCCACCTGCTGCTGGTCGGAGTCGACTTGTTTGAATGTTACAATCTTGTTTCCACCCCAAAGGGTTTCTTTGAGCAATGGCTTGAATCTTAATGGTCTCATGTTGAACAGTTGTTAATGTTGTCGAAGATGATTGGTTTGTGCATGTTATGTCTTGCGTCAGCATATGGTACGCCCAACGCCGGATAATCATATATCCTACGTCTAGGCATCCCGGCTTTGCGTAAGGGCTGCCTAGGCAGGTGGCTTAGTTTTTCTTCCAGAACGACGGTGTCAGTATTACCAGCACGGTGAAGACCTCCAGACGGCCGATGAGCATCATGGCCGAGCACATCCATTTGGCAAAGTCGGGCAGGCTGGCCCACGACATGGTGGGGCCGATCTCGATGCCCAGCGTAGGGCCTACGTTGCCGATGCTGCTGAGGCTGATGGTGATGGCATTGGTGTTGTCGATGCCCGCGGCAATCATGATGAATGCCGTGATGAGCACCAGCACCAGATAAGCAGTGACGAAAGCCAGCAATGACACCCGCTGTGAGTTGGAGATGTTCTGGTCGTTGATCTTCAGCGGCAGCACGGCGTTGGGGTGCAGGCGCTGGCGCAGCTCGTTCTTGAGCACCTTCAGGAGCATCGACCCGCGCACGCATTTCAGTCCGCCGCTAGTGCTGCCCGAGCATGCGCCGATAAACATACATAGTGCCAGTATCACCCAGGTGACGTGCGGCCACTTGCCGGCGTCATCGTTGTACAGTCCGGTGGTGGTCATGAACGATACCACCTCGAAGATCGACGAGCGGAAGGCATGCTCCAGCGTGTATTGGTTGCGGATGATAAGCTCGGCCATGAGGAAGGCGGTGAACCCCGCCACCAGCGCGACATAGAGCTGGAACTCGGAGTCGCGCCACAGGTCGCGAATCTTGAACTTGGCCGCCGAGAAATAGAGCAGGGTGAAATTGGTGCCCGAGAGGAAGCAGAAAAATGTGGTGACATACTCCATGGCGGGCGAGTGGAAGAACTCTGTGCTGTTGTTATGGATTGAGAAACCGCCGGTGGCAGCCGTCGACATGGCGTAGTTGATGCCTTGGAACCAGTCCATGCCAAAAAACATGTAGCTGCCCATGCAGGCGAAGGTGATGAAGAAATACACAATCCAGATCCAGCGCGCGCTCATCGAGAGCTTGGGGTGGAGTTTGGTCTTGATGGGTCCTGTCGACTCGGCGGCAAACACCTTCACGCCGCCACCCACCAGCGAGGGCAGCAGGGCCACGGTGAAGAACACGATACCCAGGCCGCCGATCCACTGCGTGAGCGACCGCCAGAAGAGGATGCCGTGGGGCAGCGACTCCACGTCGTCGATGATGGTCGCACCCGTGGTGGTAAAGCCCGACATGGTTTCGAAGTAGGCATCGGTGAAGCTGCTCAGGTAGCCGCCCAGCAGAAAGGGCATGGTGCCGAAGAGCGAGAATACCACCCAGGTGAGCGTCACCACCAGGAAGGAGTCGCGGCGCGACAGGTAGTTGTCAGCCGAGCGTCCCAGGTACTTGCACACGAAGCCGCAAAAGGTGGTGACGATGACCGACACCAGGAAGGCAAAGGTGTCGTCTTCCTGGAACCACAGGGCCATGAAGAGGCACCATAGCATGAGTGTCGCCTCCAGAAAAAGCAGCGACCCCAGGATCTTGTAGATGATCTTGAAATTAATCACTAGTTAAAGAACTTTTCGATTTTCTTCATGTTCACGTCGTGACAGAACACCACCACCGAGTCGCCGGCCTGTATCTGCGTGTTGCCCGACACCAGCATGCCCTCGCCCTCGCGCACCAGACCACCGATGGTGATGCCCGCCGGCAGCCCGAGGTCTTTGACGGCCTTGCGTGTCACCTTCGACCCCTCTTTGGGTATAAACTCTGCCACGTCGGCGTTGGCCGACATGAGGAAGGTGACGTTCATCACGTCGGCGTCGAGCATGAGTTGGTAGATGCGGCTGGCCGCGATGGCCTTCTTGTTGATGATGGTACCGATGTCGAGGCTCTCGGCCATGTTGATATAATCGATGTTCTCGACCATGGCCACCGTCTTCCTCACCCCCATGCGCTTGGCCGTGAGGCAGGCCAGGATGTTGGTCTCGGCATTGCCGGTGAGGGCTACGAAGGCCTGCGTGTCGCGGATGTCTTCCTCGGTGAGCAGCGACGTGTCGCGGGCGTCGCCGTTGATGACGAGCGTCTTGTCGTCGAGCAGCTGGTTGAGCTGCTCGCAACGGTCGGGGTCTACCTCGAAGATCTTGGCATTCATGTATTTGGGCATCGACTGGATGGCCCTCACGGCCGTGGCGCCGCCACCCATGAACATCACGTCCTTGACGTCGACGTAGTGTTCCTTGCCCACAATCTTGCGCACGTAGGGGATATACTGTCGGGTGGTCATGAAATAGGCCAGGTCGGAGCACTTCAGCTCATCGTTGCCACCGGGGATGATGGTGTCATCGCCGCGCTTGATGGCCACCACGTGGTAGGGGTCTTCGGGCCCGCAGAGGTCTTTCAGGGGCTGGTTCAGAATCTCGCTGTCCTCGCGTAGCTTGATGGCCAGCATCACCAGGGCACCATCGTGAACGTCCCACCGCTGCCTTACCCACGACATCTTGAGTCCGTTGTTGATGTCGCGGGCAGCCAGTATCTCGGGGTAGATGAGTTCGTCGACACCGATGTTCTTGTAGAACTCCTGTATCTCGGGCTCCATATACTCCGAGTTGTTGACCTGCGCCACCGTCTTGCGGGCGTGCAGCGCATGGGCCAGAATACAACTGTTGATGTTCTCGCTCTCGTCGGGTGTTACCGCGATGAAGAGGTCGGCATTGGTGGTGCCGGCCTCCTTGAGGGCTTTAACGCTCGAGGGCGAGCCGTGATAGGTGAGCAGGTCGTAGTCGGATCCAATCTTCTGCAGTCGCTCCTCGTCGTCGTCGATGATGGTGATTTCCTCCTGGTTGCGCGAGAGCAGGCGGGCCAGGTACGTACCGATGGCATAAGCGCCGATAATGACAATCTTCATATTTTGTGTTGCCGGCAGTAGCGGGGAACTGCTGCCGGCGCAATGGTTATGCGTTGATGACCTTCAGGATGGTGTCTTTGACCGACTGCAAGTCGATGCCGCAGATCTCGTATTGCTGCTGCACCGTGCCCGGTTCTATAAACTTGTCGGGCAGGCCCAGGCGCACCACGTCGGGGTGGTAGCCGTGGTCGGCCATCCATTCGAGCACCGCCGAGCCCATGCCACCCTGTCGGGCGCCATCCTCGATGGTGATGATGCGCTTGAACTGCCGGCCCACTTCGTCGAGGATGCTCTCGTCGAGGGGTTTCACAAAGCGCATGTCGTAGTGGGCCACCGATGGCGCAGCCGAGAGCAGCGACGTCAGGCCGCGGTGCTCGCGTGTCTCAGCCTCAATCTCGTCGATGGCCTTGGCCACGGTGTTGCCCAGCGGGCCGAGGCTCAGCACGGCCACGTCGCGTCCTGGTCTGAGCCTGCGGCCGGTACCCACCTTGACCTCCTCGAGCGGACAGTGCCAGTCGACCAGCACGCCGCGGCCGCGTGGATAGCGGATGACGAACACCCCCTTGCCGTCAAGCTGACCGGTGTACATCAGCCGGCGCAGCTCGTGCTCGTCCATGGGCGAGGAGATGGTGATGTTGGGAACGGCGCGCAGGGCCGCCATGTCGAATGCGCCGTGATGGGTGGGACCGTCTTCGCCCACCAGTCCGGCTCTGTCGAGACAGAGCACCACAGGCAGGTTGAGGATGGCCAGGTCGTGGATGATATGGTCGTAGGCACGCTGAGAGAACGCGCTGTAGATATTGCAGAAGGGCAGGAGCCCGTCTTTGGCCATGCCGCCCGAGAAGGTCACGGCATGCCCCTCGGCAATGCCCACGTCGAAGCATCGGTCGGGCATGGCCTTCATCATGATGTTCATCGAGCAGCCGGTGGGCATGGCGGGCGTCACCCCCACTATCTTGGGGTTGTGCTCGGCCAGTTCGAGGAGCGTGTGTCCGAATACATCCTGGAACTTGGGTGGCACCCCTGTGGTGTCATCCAGGATACGCTCGCCGGTAGTGGGGTCGAACTTTCCCGGCGCATGCCAGATGGTGGCCGCCTTCTCCGCGGGTTCGTAGCCCTTGCCCTTCACCGTGTGCAGGTGCAGCAGCTTGGGTCCCTTCATGTCCTTGAGCTGCCTGAGCAGGCGCACCACCTCCTTCACGTCGTGCCCGTCGAAGGGGCCGAAGTAGCGTATGTTCATGCCCTCAAAGATGTTCTGCTGGTGGCTGAGGGCACTCTTCAGGGCGTTGTTGAGCCTGATGATGCCCTTGCGACGGTTGTCGTTGAGGTAGCCCTTGGCATGCAGCCACTGCGAGGCTTTGAAGCGTATCTTGTTATAGGTCTCGTTGGTGTCGAGGTTCAGCAGATACTGCTCCATGCCGCCCACGGCCCGGTCGATAGACATGTCGTTGTCGTTGAGGATGATGAGCAGGTCGTTGGGGGTGGAGCTCACGTTGTTGAGGCCTTCGAAAGCCAGTCCGCCGCTCATGGCCCCATCGCCGATGACAGCCACCACGTGGCGCTCGTCGTGGCCCGTCTTCTTGGCGGCCACGGCCATGCCCAATGCTGCCGATATGCTGTTGGAGGCATGTCCGCAGGTGAAGGTGTCGTATTGGCTTTCTTCAGGGGTGGGGAAGGGGTAGATGCCGCCCAGCTTGCGGTTGGTGTAGAAGTTGTCGCGGCGCCCTGTCAGGATTTTGTGGCCGTAAGCCTGATGCCCCACGTCCCACACAATACGGTCGTTGGGCGTATCGAGCACATAATGCAAAGCCACCGTAAGTTCCACTACGCCAAGGCTTGAGGCAAAGTGTCCGGGGTTGACCGATACCTCCTCGATGATGTCCTGCCGCAGCTCTTGGCACACCTGTGGCAACTGGTCGAGAGACAGGCGTCGCAGGTCAGCAGGATATTTGATTTGACTTAACAGTCTGAATTTCTCTTTATCCATCACTCTAAGGTTGGGAATAACCATGCAAAGTTACGATAATATATCGATAAAAGTGCTGAAAGGAACTAGTTTTTTGTTACCTTTGCAACTTGAACATTCATACAATCTACATTTTTAATCCATCAAAGATGATGAATCAGAAGAAACTCTTATTGGCCATTTTCCTCATGGCTTCTGCCACCTTAGTGGCACAGACGCGTGACGGCGGCATCTCGGCACAGATGCTCGACCAGATAGAGAAAGCCCAGAGCCAGAATCCTGCCTACAAGGCCATTGCCAATGCCATCGCCTCCAACAAGATTGATGACCTTGCCAAAAACTACAAGAACCTGGGACAGGTAGACACCTACTTCAGTGTGGAGACCGTCAAGCAGAACATCCACGACCAGCAGAGCTCTGGCCGGTGCTGGCTGTTCTCGGGCCTCAATGTGCTCCGCGGCAACTTTGCCCAGCTGCACAACGACACCCTGCGCGTGGAGTTCTCGCAGTCGTACCTCTTCTTTTACGATCAGCTCGAGAAGGCCAACCTCATGCTTCAGGGCGTCATCGACTGTGCCAAGAAGCCCATGGACGATACCCGGGTGCAGTTCTTCTTCCGCAACCCCATCGGCGATGGCGGCACCTTCTGCGGTGTGGCCGACCTGGCCGACAAGTACGGACTGGTGCCCATGAGCGTGATGCCCGAGACCTTCTCGAGCGACAACACCTCGCAGATGCAGAAGATGATCTCGTCGAAGCTGCGCGAGTTTGGGCTGGAGCTGCGCAAGATGGTGGCCGACGGCAAGAAGCCTGCGACTGTGCGGCAGCGCAAGACCGAGATGCTCGGCACCATCTACCACATGCTGACGCTCACCGTGGGCGAGCCGGTGAAGGAGTTCAGCTATGCCTTCCGCGACAAAGACGGCAAGATGGTGGGCAAGGCCCGTAAATACACTCCCAAAGAATTTTACACAGCCACGGTGGGGCAGCCCCTCGAAAACAGTTTTGTGATGGTGATGAACGACCCCCGTCGGCCTTACTACAAGACCTTCGAGGTGGAGTATGACCGCCACGTGTACGACGGTCACAACTGGCGTTACCTCAACCTTCCCATGGCCGATATTGCCAAGCTCGCCGTCGCCTCGCTTAAGGGCGGCCATAAGCTCTATACGAGCTACGACGTGGGCAAGCAGATCGACCGTAAGCGCGGCTATCTCGACACCGAGAACTACGACTACGCCTCGCTCTTCGGCACTACCTTCGGCATGAACAAGGCCCAGCGCATCGAGACTTTCGACAGCGGGTCGACCCACGCCATGACGCTCACCGCCGTAGACCTCGACGCTGAGGGCAACCCGCTGAAGTGGAAGGTGGAGAACAGCTGGGGCCCGTCCTACGGGCAGAACGGCTATCTCATCATGACCAACAACTGGTTCAACGAGTATATGTTCCGACTGGTGATCGACAAGCAGTTTGTGCCCGAGACCACGCTGAAGCAGTTTGACCAGAAACCCACGATGGTGATGCCCGAAGACCCCCTCTTCCTCGACGATATGTAAAACCCATGTCCGCCCCCCAGCCTCGCTAGCAGGCCGGGGGGCGGCACATTTCCCGGCCTATGAGCATCTCTCTGTTACTGGTCTCACTCTTTACGTTTGTCGAGTTCAACTGTGAGAATCTTTTTGACACCGTAGACGACAGCCTGAAGCAAGACGAGGAGTTTCTCCCGGCCTCCGACAGGCATTGGACACCTTATCGCTATTGGCGCAAGCTCGACCGCATCGGTCAGGCGTTGCTCTCGTGCGGCGTGCTGGGCGAACGGCAGGTGCTGCCCGACATGATGGCGCTGACCGAGGTCGAGAACGACTCAGTGATGCGCGACCTCACCCGTCGCTCGCTGCTGCGACAGGCGGGCTACGACTATGTGATGACCTCCAGTCCCGACCGGCGTGGCATCGACGTGGCGCTGGTCTACTCTCCCTTTGCGTTCCGGCTCCTTCACCACCACGCCATACGCATTCCGCCCTTGCGCGGATTTCAGCCTACCCGCGACATTCTCTATGCCTCGGGCGAGGTCATCACCGGCGACACCCTCCACGTCTTTGTGGTGCACGCCCCTAGTCGGTCGGAGGGCGAGGCGGCCACGCGTCCTCACCGCTTGCATGTGGCGCGTCAACTGTGTGCCGCCATCGACTCGCTGCGACGGCTCACGCCCCATTCACGCATCATTGTGGCCGGCGACTTCAACGACTATACGCGCGACGCGTCGCTCCGTATGCTCCGCGACCATGGCCTGGTACATGTATCGGCCACGGCACGCGGCACACATGGCGCGCGTGGCACCTATCGCTACCAGGGAGAGTGGGGCAGTCTGGACCATATCTTCTGCGATGCGGAGACAGCGGCCCGACTGGTGGATTGTCATGTCAACGATGCACCCTTCCTGCTGGTCGACGATGAGAAATATGGCGGCAAGAAACCACGCCGCAATTACCAGGGACCCCGCTACCTTGATGGTGTGAGCGATCATCTGCCGCTGGTGGCGATGTTCAGGTGGGACGGCGAGTAGGCGTAATGTGGCGCGACAAGCCACGGCGGGTCAAATCTTTAGGCTCAAAAATCAATTCTTCCTACCCCCTCAGCCAAGATATTACGTAACTTTGCACCATGCCACGCCACATCCCCAAGGTATGTGTTGTGGCATGACATGAGACACTACAACGATCAAAACCATTCAAAACAAACCATTGACAACAATGAAGAGTATTCTGGAGGGGCGTCCTGCCCTGAAGCAAGAAGTGTATAAGGTGGCCGAGGTAGCAGGCTATCTGTGGCAAAATGGCTGGGCCGAACGCAACGGCGGCAACATCACGGTGAACATCACGGCACACGTCGACGACGAGATACGCGCCCTGCCGGCCATCTCTGAGGTGAAGGCCATCGGCGAGACGCTGCCGCAGCTCAAAGGCCAGTATTTCTTCTGCAAAGGCACGGGCAAGCGCATGCGCGACCTGGCCCGATGGCCCATGGATAACGGTTCGGTCATCCGCATCCTCGACGACTGTGCCAGCTATGTGATCATTGCTGACCAGCCTGTGCAGCCCACTTCCGAGCTGCCCTCGCACCTGGCTGTACATGCACGTCAGATCGAACTCGGGTCGGGCTATACCGCCACCGTACACACTCATCCCATCGAGCTCATTGCCATGTCGCACAACAAGGCGTTCTTGGGCAAGGATGTGCTCAGCCGCCTGCTGTGGAGCATGATTCCCGAGACCAAAGCCTTCTGTCCGCTCGGCCTGGGCATCGTGCCCTACACCCTGCCCGGCAGCAACGCCATGGCACAGGCCACACTCGAGCAACTGGAGGAATATGACGTGGTGATGTGGGAGAAGCATGGTGCCTTTGCCAAGGGCACGGATGTGATGGATGCCTTCGACCAGATCGACGTGCTCTCGAAGAGTGCCAAGATCTATGTCAACGCCAAGGCCATGGGCTTCGAGCCCGAGGGCATGAGCGATGAGCAGATGAGTGAGCTCACCCGCGAGTTCAACCTGCCCAGATAGAGCAGGCGAAAGGTCATGAAAAAGGGGGCGCAGACGGCTGCCCAGGTATCGTGCAACGGTTGTCGCCGTGTGCGCGATGAGATGCCTGGGCAGTGGTCTGCCCCCCCTTCTTTTATAATGTTATCCGATGAGCTGTGGCAGGAAGGATGAGATGATGAGCACCACGATGCCCACGAGAAGCACAGCGATGGTCTTGGGCGAGCACCCCTTCCACTCCTTGAGAATGATGCCCCACACGTTGGAGAACACCACGTTGAGGGCCATGAGGATGCAGAAGGCCAACGTCATGAGCGTGGGCGAGGAGGTGAGGAAGCCCTTGCCCAGCGAGAGCCCGAAGAACTGACTGTACCAGAGGGCTCCGGCCAGCAGGCAGAACAGCAGGTTGTTGCCCATGACATCCCATTTGCGATAGTCGCCCCAGGTGTGGTTCTTCTGGTTCTGGGCAAAGCAATAGAGGGCATTGGTGGCGAAGCCCCCCAGCGTCACCAGCAGCGTGGCAGGCAGCGTGCGGAACATGGGGTTGGTGAGGTCGCCGAAGTGGATGTCCTTGCCAAACTCCAGGCCTACGTTGAAGCAGCCGCTCATGAATCCGGCGAGCAAGGCGATGGCCAGTCCCTTGGGGAAGTTGAAGTCCTTGACGGCAGCTTTCTTCTCCTCCTCAGAGAGCGAGTTGGCCTTCATCGAGCCAGCCACGCCGATGATGGCGATGCCCACGAGGGTGACCACCACGCCGAGGAGCACGGCGAAGGTCAGCGAGCTGAGGGCGTTGAGCTCGGGAAAGAAGACGTTGAGCAGCACGGGGCCCATGATGGTTCCCAGACCGGCGCAAGTGCCCAGGGCAATCGACTGTCCCAGGGCCACGCCCAGATAGCGCATCGACAGGCCGAAGGTCAAGCCGCCCACGCCCCACAACACGCCGAAGAAGATGGTCATCCACACGTTGAACGCCGGGGCTCCGGCCAGCAGTTCTCCCAGGCTGTGTCCCTGGGGTATGGCGAGCAGCGCTCCCAGCAGTGGCAGCACCAGCCAGGCAAAGACACCCTGCACGAGCCAGTAGCTTTCCCAACTCCAGGCTTTGATCTTGTTGATGGGCACATAGCAGCTGCTCTGGCAGAAGGCACCCACGGCAATGATGAGTAGTCCGATAATAATATCCATGGTCTGTAGGTGGATGTGCCGTCCTGCCCTGTAAGGTCGAAAGCCTGGTCCCGACTTCCCGCAGGAAGTTCGGGGTCAGACTTTCGCAGGGTAGGAGTGGCTGGTGCTTAGTTTCTCTTGAAGGTCACTTCCTGTTCGTATTTCTCGACGTCGGCCAGATATTCCTCGCCCACAGGCACATTGTGTGTGAGGTTGAAATAGTCATAGACGGCACCGAGGGGCAACGTCTTGGCCTCTTCGAGGAGGGCCAGGCGCTGGAAGTGCTTGCCCTCGTCCTCATACTTGCGCAGCAGGTCGAGTGGCTCGAGGAAGGCCTGGAGCAGGCTCTTCTGTGTGGCCCTGATGCCGATGAGGTAGGCACCGATGCGGTCGATGGAAGCATCGAAGTAGTCGAGGCCGATGTGCGCGCGGTGCAGCTCGCCGGTGCGCACCAGCTCGCTGAAGAGGTTGCGGGTGTTGTCGTCGAAGAGAGTCACATGGTCGGAGTCCCAGTGCATGGGCCTCGACACGTGGAGCATGAGCTCAGGCACGTAGAGCAGCAGCGCCGACACGGCGTCGCTCACGTTCTCGGTGGGCTCGTAGTGACCGGTGTCGAGGGTGTAGATGACGTTGTTCTTGGCGCAGTAGCCGGCGTAGAAGTCGTGCGAACCCACGGTGTAGGCCTCCAGTCCGATGCCGAAGAGCTTGGCCTCCAGGCAGGGTTTCATGTGGGGCAGCTGTTCGGCCAGGATTTCGTCGAGACTCTCCTTCAGGATCTGACGGTAGCGGTACTTCTCCACGGTGTAGTCTTTCGAGCCGTCGTGTACCCAGATGTTCATGATGCAGGGGTCGTCCTGGTATTGGCCCATGGCCTCGGCGATGTGGCGGCAGCGCTTGGTGTGCTCGATCCAGAAGTCGCGGATGCCCTTGTCGGGGTTGGCCAGGGTCAGGCTGCCGCTCTTGGGATGCGAGAAGCTGGTGGAGTTGAAGTCGAGCTTGAGGTTGTGCTCCTTGGCCCATTGCATCCAGCTCTCAAAGTGCTTGGCTTCCACCTGGTCGCGGTCTACAAACTGTCCGCCGAAGTCGCCGTAGGTCTCGTGGAGGTTCAGGCGGTAGGTGCCGCCGAGCAGCGAGGTCACCTTCTCGATGTCCTGGCGCAGCTCGTCGATGTTGCGGGCCTTGCCGGGGAAGTTGCCGGTGGTCTGTATGCCGCCCGAGGCCGCCTCGTTGCGCTCGAAGCCCACCACATCGTCTGCCTGCCAGCAATGTAGCGAGATGGGGGTCTTGGCCAGGGTTTCAAGTGCCTTGTCGGTGTCTACGCCGAGCATGGCATAACGCTCTTTGGCGAGCGCGTAGCTTTTTTCGATTAGTTCTGATTTCATAACAGTTGTTCTATCTTTAAGTTGTTATTTGGTTTCCTGTATTGATAATAGGAGGTTCTTCAGTGATGTTGAGGTCACTTTCTATACTATTATTACATGATTGTCTTTAGGTTGTGAAAGGATGTTCTCGATCAAGAACACTGGGCTCAGGCCTGTCCGGTGATGGCGAGGTATCGTTGGTAGGCCTCTTCCCAGATGCCGGTATCTTGCGGCTCGAAACGTTTGAGCTCCACCGACCGGGCGATGATGCTGCGCATCTGCCACACGTCCGACACATCGCCACAGGCCTTGGCCTGCAGCATGATATTGCCGATGGCCGTGCCTTCCTGCGGACCGGCCAGCACCGTCACACCGCAGGCGTTGGCCGTGAACTGGTCGAGCAGTTCGTTCTTCGAGCCGCCGCCGATGATGTGCAGCACATCGAGGTTGACGTCCGAGAACTCCTTCAGCCACCCGAACACTTGCCGGTAGCGCAGGGCCAGCGAGTCGAAGATGCAGCGGCAGTATTCGGCTGGAGTGCGTGGGGCAGGTTGAGCCGTGCGCTCACAGTAGGCATGGATGGCGCCGAGCATCGAGTCGGGGTTGGCAAACGAGGCATCGTCGGGGTCGATGATGCTGCGGAAGGCCTCGCAGGCGCGTGCGGCCTCCAGCATTTCGGCGTGCCCCTTGCGTTCAGAGTCGGGCCATTCCTTGCGGCAACGCTCGTAGATCCACATTCCGCAGATATTCTTGAGGAATCGCGTGGTGCCCTCGATGCCTCCCTCATTGGTGAAGTTGAGGCCGAAGCTGCGGTCGTTGATGATGGCTTCGGCGGTTTCGATGCCCATCAGGCTCCACGTGCCGGAGCTGAGATAGGCAAACCTCTCGTTGGCAGCTGGCACGGCAGCCACGGCGCTGGCGGTGTCGTGGCCCGCCACGGCAATGACCGGCACGGCGCCCAGGCCCGTGATTTTCTGTACCTCGGCAGTCAGTGTTCCGATGACGGTGCCTGGAGTGGTCATGGGCCCAAACTGGTCGCGTCGCAGCCCGAGGCTATTCACCAGCTCGGCGTCGAGGTCCTTGGTCGTGGGGTTGAGGATCTGCGATGTCGATGCGACGGTATATTCACACACGGCCTTACCGGTGAGCATGTAGCTCAGGGCGTCGGGCATGAAGAGAATGTGGCGTGCATGCTGTAGCGCAACGTTGTTGTCGTGGCGCATCTGGTAGAGCTGGAAGAGAGAGTTGAAGTTCATGAACTGTATGCCTGTCTTCTCATACACCTTCTCCTTGGGCAGGGCCTCGCTGAAATATCGGTCCATCGTACCGACGGTGTGTGGGTCGCGGTAGGCCATAGGGTTGCGCAGAATCTGCCCGTCGTCGGCCACAAACACGAAGTCGCAGCCCCAGGTGTCGATGCCGATGCTCTGCACTGGGATGTTGCACTGGTGAGCCAGTCGCAGTCCGTTGATGATTTCGTGGTAGAGAGCCAGCACATCCCAGTAGAAATGCCCTGTGGTCTCGATGAGATGATTGTCAAAGCGAGTAAGCTCCTGCAGCTCGACCTTTCCCTCAGAAAGCGTACCGATAATGGTTCGCCCACTTGTTGCACCCAGGTCGACAGCAAAGAATAATCTCTTTTCTTCCATACAAAGGTTTTTGGTATAATGGTTTAAGTTTCCGCAAAGATACGATAAAATGACATTTGACAGCACAATTATTTGATTTTTTAGCCTAAAGTTTTGAGATTTTGAGTATCTTTGCAAGCATTTTAAGAAGTGTTTGTGAGACTGATAGTTAGCAATGTAAATCCATTAAAAACCAAATAAAAAATGTCAACATTAACTATTGCAATCGTCCTTACATTCTGCGTGGGCTACCTGTTCATCGCTCTGGAGAGTGTTACCAAGGTCAACAAGGCCGCCGTGGCCTTACTTATGTTTGTTGCGTGTTGGACCCTCTTTATGCTCGACCCAGGGAGTTACCTTGCTGGAACAGCTGGACATGACCTCGCCAACGCGGTGAACTCAGCCATTGAGCATCACCTGGGCAGCACCTCTACCACGCTCTTCTTCCTCATGGGTGCCATGACCATTGTGGAGATTGTGGATCAAAACGGTGGGTTCAACTGGGTACGCGATGTAATGAAGACCAAGAGCAAGCGCGCTCTGCTATGGCGCATCGCCTTCATCACCTTCTTCCTCTCAGCCATCCTCGACAATCTTACTACGAGCATTGTGATGATTATGATCTTGCGCAAACTGGTGCAAGACCACAACGACCGTATCATCTATGCCTCGCTGGTGATTATCGCAGCCAACTCGGGAGGTGCCTTCTCGCCCATCGGCGACGTGACAACCATCATGCTCTGGAACAAGGGCGTCATCACCGCCCTCGGCGTGATCTCAGAGATTCTTGTTCCCTCTATCGTTTCGATGGTCATCCCGGTGATTATTTTGCAGTATACCCTCAAGGGCAACCTCGAAGAAGTTGACATGAAGATGAAGAGCGACTATGAGGTGCTCGACTTCTCGAGCACCCAGCGCAAAGTGGTGTTCCTTGTCGGCGTGGGCGGTTTGATCTTCGTGCCGGTGTTCAAGAGCATCACCCACTTGCCCCCGTTCGTGGGTATCTTGCTCGTGCTGGGTGTGCTGTGGACTGTGACAGAGGTGTTCTATCGCCGCCTGCACCGTAGCAACGAACAGGGCGGCACCAAGAAACGTGTGACCAATCTGTTGCGCAATATCGACATGTCTACCATCCTCTTCTTCCTCGGCATCCTCATGGCCGTAGCTTGCCTCGAAGAGATTGGCGTGCTCACCGCCCTGGGCCAGGGTTTGAACGTGGCGTTCGATGGCAACCACTATGCCGTGACCGGAATCATCGGTGTGCTCTCGAGCATCGTCGACAATGTGCCCCTGGTGGCCGGGTGTATGGGTATGTATCCTATTGCTGCCACTGGTGACATGGCGGTCGACGGTATCTTCTGGCAGTTGCTGGCCTACTGTGCCGGCGTGGGCGGCTCGATGCTCATCATCGGCTCTGCGGCCGGTGTGGTGGTGATGGGCCTCGAGAAGATTACCTTCGGTTGGTACATGAAGCATGTCAGCTGGATTGCACTGGTGGGTTACCTCGCCGGCATCCTCAGCTACTGGCTCATGAGAACCTACGTCTTTACAACGCCGCTCTAATGACGGTTTGTTCTCCCACTCCAAACCATGGCAAGGCCTCATTCGCAATCAGCGGATGAGGCCTTGTCGATGGTGGGGAAAGGAGGCTGCGGGAGCAGGGTGCCTCATTGCGCCTCTTATTCGGATTTGTTATCGGAGAAGTCGTTTGACTCGCTTTTTGTCGGTCTGAAGGCGCTGGGCTTCATGCCCGTCTTGGTCTTGAACTTCGAGGAGAAATAGTCGGGCGAGTCGAAACGGAGCTGGTAGGCAATCTGCTTGATGCTCAAGTCGGTGGTGGTGAGCAGTTCCTTGGCGCGCTGCAGGCGCAGGTCTTGCTGGTAAAGCGAGGGCGAGATACCTGTAAACTCCTTGAAGAGCTTGCGAAAGTTGCTGTAGCTCACTCCCATCTCGGCAGCAATCTGCTGGATGGTGAGGTCGGCCTCGAGCGACTCGCGTATGCGCAGACGGGCGCGGTTCACCATGTTGACATGTTCCTGGTTGTTGTTCAAGACGATGTTGCGCTCCAGCGAATACATCAGTCCGATCAGCAGGTTGACCACGCCGGCCAGCGTCTGCTGCACGTAGGCCGCCTCCTCTTTGGCGGTCTTCAGGCCAAACTGGTACATATCGCTAACCATTGCAGAGAATCCCACATGGTAGATAGGCTTCTGGGGTGAGAGGAACCCGGCCCGCACCCGGTCGTCCATGTTCTTGCCCTTGAATCCGATCCAGTAGCTCTTCCATCCTGTCTTCTTGAGCGGGTGGTAGCTGTGCCACTCGCCGGGGAAGAGCAGGAACAGGTCGCCAGCCTTGAGGCGTGCTTCGGGTACTGTGGCCGAATGAAAGATACCCATGCCTTCGGTGACGTAGAGCAGCTGGTACTCGTTGAGCACTCGTCCGCTCTCGATATTGAAATAGTAGCCGTCTGCATGCCCATGGGTGGGATAGTCCTCATCGGGACCTATCTCATCGTAGCCCACTGTGCTGATGGTAAGACCCCAAAGGCTGTCGTGGGAGTTGGCTACCAAATATTTGCTTGTCTGCATAATGACCAGGTTGATAATAATGATTTGCTTCGCAAAAGTACGAAAGAAATGCCAATACTCAAAGTTTTGTGGTCATTTTCTAGGGGCAGTCAGATAAACCCGGTGGGTGTAGTCGCCGAAAATGGGCTGCCATGGCCTGTCATTCGGGCATATCATTCGCCCGCTTTCGGGCAGCCGCACGACAGTTCTCCTGCCTCCAGAGCGCCGTAATGCCACGAAGGGATGGCCGTAGGGCTGTCATACTTCGAGTCGAACCACGGTCTGCTTCGGGTCGAACCACGGTCTGCTTCGGGTCGAAGTACAGTCTGCTTCGGGTCGAACCACCCTTCGGGAAGCACGCACAGCATGCATGTCAGCAATGGTGTCGTGGCATGAAACACATCGAACGGGCTTGCCAGGAGACCGAATGGCCAGAAGAACCGGACACACAGCCCGGTCACCCACCATACTCGCCACAAGACCGTCAAGCCGTTGGTGGCTCAGTACAGCGTGGGATGAGGGATATACGGTGCTGCCGGTACACGTTGCCGAAGAGGCTGGTAAGGCAAGCAACGGCTCCCACCGGGTTTCCCGACTGAGCCATTTTCTGAATGGTGACGAGACAAGAGCCGTGGCGTTCGCCCTCTAGCACGATGGTCATCAAACGATGAGGAGAGTAAGAATCCCTCGCCTGACAAACTTGTCGAGGCGTAGGACTCTCACTCTCCTAACCGTTCAAAACTGTAATTTCTCGATGCTTAAAGGGGATACTCGTCGAAGGCGTAGAGCACCGTCGAGAGATAGCGCTCACCCGTGTCGGGCAGCAGGGTGACGATGGTTTTGCCCGAGTTTTCGGGACGCTTGGCCAGCTGTGCGGCGGCAAAGGCTGCGGCACCCGATGAGATGCCCACCAGCAGACCGTCTTGCTGGGCCAGCTGCCGGCCGGTGCGGATGGCGTCGTCGTTGTCAACATCGAGCACCTCGTCTACCACGCCACCGTTATAGGTCTTGGGCACGAAGCCAGCGCCGATGCCCTGAATCTTGTGCGGTCCTGATGCACCACCGTTGAGTACGGGCGAGGCAGAGGGCTCCACGGCCACAATCTTGATGTTGGGGTTCTTCTCCTTCAGCAGTCGGCCGATGCCCGATATCGTTCCACCCGTGCCCACGCCGGCCACAAAGATGTCGATCTTGCCGTCGGTGTCGTTCCAAATCTCCTGTGCGGTGGTGTCGTAGTGCTTCTGCGGGTTGGCCGGATTCTCAAACTGCTCTAGGATCACCGAGCCGGGAATCGAGTCGCGCAGCTCCTCGGCAGCCCTGATGGCGCCGGGCATGCCGTCCTTGCCGCTGGTGAGCTTCACCTGTGCGCCGTAGGCCTTCACCAGGTTGCGGCGCTCCACGCTCATGGTCTCGGGCATGGTAAGGATGAGCTTGTAGCCCTTCACGGCAGCCACCAAGGCCAGTCCCACACCGGTGTTGCCGCTGGTGGGCTCGATGATGGTCGCGCCAGGCTTCAGCGTGCCGTCTCGCTCGGCCGCCTCAATCATGGCCAGGGCAATGCGGTCTTTCACGCTGCCACCGGGATTGAAATATTCCACTTTGGCGATAATGGGCTGGCTCAGGCCGTTCTGCGTCGAAAACTTTGACAGTTCTACCAGCGGTGTCTTGCCGATCAGGTCGGTCACTTGTTTATAAATCTTAGTCATGATATGGTCTCCTTTTATTTTATTATTGTTGTATGTTGCTTTGTTGAAATCATGCTGCACCCTCGGCGCAGCCAATTTTGAATTATGAATTATGAATTACGAATCGCCCTGAACGCCTGGTCGAGGTCGGCGATGAGGTCTTCGTAGTGCTCGGTGCCGATGCTCAGACGGATGGTGCTGTCGTAGATGCCCTGGTCGGAAGCCTCTTCGGCACTCAGCTCCGAGTGTGTGGTGCTCTTGGGATGGATGACGAGCGACTTCACGTCGGCCACGTTGGCCAGCAGCGAGAAAATCTTGAGGTTGTCGATAAACTTCCATGCCTCCTGCTCGCCACCGTCGATCTCGAAGGTGAATATCGAGCCTGCGCCGTTGGCAAAGTAGCGCTCATACAGGTCGTGGTTGGGGTGGCTGGCCAGCGAGGGGTGGTTGACCTTCTTCACCAAAGGCTGCGACTTGAGATACTCGATGACCTTCAGCGTGTTGAACACGTGGCGCTCTACGCGCAGCGACAGTGTCTCGAGGCCCTGGAGCAGCACCCAGGCGTTGAACGGAGAGATGGCGGCACCCTCGTCGCGTAGCAGCAAGGCTCGCACACGGGTGGCGAAGGGGGCGGGAATCTCGCCGAACTTCAGTCCGTGGTATGATGCGTCGGGCTGCGAGAAGCCCGGGAACTTGTCGTTCTGCAACCAGTCGAATGTACCGCCGTCTACGATCACACCACCCAGTGAGCTGCCGTGTCCGCCGATAAACTTGGTGGCAGAGTGTACCACGATGTCGGCACCGTGCTCGATGGGGCGGATGAGGAATGGTGTGCCGAAGGTGTTGTCTATAATCACCGGAATGCCGTGGCGGTGGGCTATCTCTGCCGTGCGCTCGATGTCAGAGATGTTCGAGTTGGGGTTGCCCAAGGTCTCGATAAACACCAGCTTGGTGTTGGGGCGGATGGCGGCCTCCAGCTCCTCGTAGTTGTCGGGATCGACAAATGTCGACTCGATGCCATACTTGGTGAGCGTGTGGGCCAGCAGATTATATGTACCACCGTATATGGTCTTCGTTGCCACCACATGGTCGCCGGCATAGGCCACGTTGGTGATGGCGTAGGTCACGGCAGCGGCACCCGAGGCAACGGCCAGACCGGCCACACCACCTTCGAGAGCGGCCACACGGTCCTCCAATACGCCTTGTGTGGAGTTGGTCAGACGACCATAGATGTTACCGGCGTCTTTGAGGTGGAAACGGTCGGAGGCGTGCTGTGAGTTGTGGAAAACGTATGAGGTAGTCTGGTAGATAGGCACGGCGCGAGCGTCGGTGGTGGGGTCGGCCTGTTCCTGACCTACATGAAGTTGCAATGTCTCGAAGTGAAGTTTCTTTTCGCTACTCATAATCTTAATCGTTTTTGCCATCCGTGGACCTTAATGAGAGGGCGGCCAGCGTGGTGAATACATTTATTTATATTTTACATTGCAAAGGTACGGCAATTATCAGTACCAAGAAATAGCACGTTTGGGGCATATTGGATACCACGTTTGTGGTATATGCCCATGCTGTCTCTCCATATCCTAGGCTGGGTGGCAGGCTGCCATATATAATCAGGGTTCCATATATAATAAGGTGTCGAGGCACTGGCATGTATGTGTCGACGTAGGCTTTTTATGTGGTAGGCTGGCAGAAAGTGCAGGGGAAACGTTGGAGCGATGGCCCAAAAACCCTATTTTTGCATTGTGCAACATAACAAGATTCTGAACAACACGCCATTGCTGCGCATTGCCCTCATGCTGGTGCTCGGCATCGCCATCGGCGACCGCTGTGGTGCCGGCGTGGGTGCCTGGCTGTGGCTGTGTGCTGCGGGGACGGCATTGGCGGGGGCGCTGGCCAGTGGGCCACGTCGCCCAACGATGCAGGGCGCGGGCATCCTGGTCACCGTCATGCTCATGGGAGCTGCGCTGGTGAGCCACCGCAACAGCATGCTGCGTGTCGACTTCCCCGACCATGCCCTGAGCTATGAGGCGGTGGTGTCGGGTGAGCCGCAGGTGCGGGGCAAGACACTGCAATGCGACCTGACGGTAACGCGCATCGGCAGTAAACTGTTAGAGCGTCCCATACTAGTGCAGGCGGCCATCCTGCGTGACTCCATAAAGCACCGCTGGCGACAGCTCCGGGCGGGCGACGGCATCAGGGCCCACTCGTTCATGGAGCCGCTGCGGGGCATCAACACGGGCTCGCACTTCGACTATGTGCGCTGGCTGCATGTCCATGGCGTGGTGGCCCGCACCTTCATCTACCATAGCCACTGGCAGCAGACGGCCATCGACATCACGGGGCTGTCGATGTTCGACCGCGCCCGCCTGCAGGCCTTGCGCTGGCGCCACCGTATGCTGGACATGTATCGGGGCCTGGGGCTCGGGCAGCAGCAGTATGCCGTGGTGGCTGCCATGACCTTGGGCGACAAGAGCAGTCTGAGCCGTCAGACCAAGGATCTCTATGCCACGGCAGGTGCATCGCATGTGCTGGCCCTCTCGGGCCTTCATCTGGGTATTATCTATGCCATCCTCACCCTGCTCATGGGTGGCGGGCGTCGCTGGCGCTGGCTGGCCCAGGGCATCATCCTCACCGCCATCTGGACCTACGTCGTGCTGGTGGGCATGCCGTCGAGCGTGGTCAGGTCGGCCACCATGCTCACCATCTGTTCGGTGTGTCTGGTGCTCCAGCGCCAACAGGCATCGGTCAACACGCTGGCCTTCGCGGCCATCGTCATGCTCTTGGCCAATCCGCTCAACCTGTGGGACGTAGGCTTTCAGATGTCGTTCATGGCCGTGCTGGCTATCATGGTCTATTATCGCAGCTTCTACTACCTGTTGCCCCTGCGTCATCGTCTGGCGCGGTGGGCCTGGGGAATGGCCTCGGTGTCGATAGCCGCGCAGCTGGGCACGGCTCCCCTGGTGATGTATTATTTCGGGCGGTTCTCCAGCTATTTCCTGCTTACCAACTTCATCGTCATCCCTGCGGCCACGGTCATACTCTATGGTGCCGTGGCGATGGTGCTGGCCATGCCTGTGCTGGTTTTGCAGCAGTATATTGCCCAGGCGTTGGCCCTCGTGGCCGAGGGCATGAACAGCGCACTGGCCTGGACTGCCGCCCTGCCCGGTGCCGACATCAGCGATGTGCAAATCAGCGCCCTGCAGCTGGTGCTTATCTACGTGGTGATCGCCTCGTTTACGGTTGTTGCAGACTATGTGCGGAAGGTGTGGGAACAGGAGAAGCTGGAGGGGTTTTATTAGTGAAGAGGGAGGAGTGAAGAGGGAGGTAGGTGTGGTAGGTGGAGTAGGTGGAGTAGGTGGGGGAAAGGTTACTTCACTTCCTGCCAAACACCAGCCCACCGCTGACGGCTGACGGCCCGTCTACACGCACTACATATATGCCCTTGGGCAGGTGTGAGATGTCATGGCGGTAGATGGTGAGGCCGGCCGGCTCGTGCCACTGCTGCATACGGATGCCTTGGGTGGTGTAGATGCTCACCTTGAAGTCGGCGGCCACGGGCTCTGCGGCACTGAGCTCGAGCTGTGTGCCTGCGACGCGGCAGGTCAGTTGCGACACCTTCGGGGAGGTGAGCACCGAGGCCAGCCCCGTAGACTTGCGACGCAGTACCTCCAGCAGTCCGGCGTACACGTCTATCTGTCCGTAGCCCCAGAGGTTGTTGGGCGTGGGCGAGATGCTGTCGAGGCGCACACAGGTGCTGGCGAAGATATCGAGGCAGTCGGCTGCCGAGAGCGTGGGGTCGGCCTCGAGCCAGAGGGCCAGGGCGCCGGCCACGACGGGCGACGCCATCGAGGTGCCGCTGTTGCTGTTCCAGGCGTAGGTCCTGCCGTTGAACTCGAAATGCTCCACGTCCCAGTCGATGTCGTTGGCTGTGGGATGGTTTTCCAGATAATAGCTGCTGTACGAGGAGATGATGTTGGTGCCCGGTGCCATGACATCGGGCTTGATGCGCCGGTCGAAGGTAGGTCCCACCGACGAGTAAGGGCCGCGCTGGCCGCCCGTTCCCATGTCGTAGCGCTTCACCGTGCCGTTGTAGTTGGTCACTTGCTGCCGGTAGCTGTTGGCCCCCACGCAGATGACGCCGGGCGCGCTTCCCGGCGAGAGGATGCCGTAGGAGGCCTCGCCGTCGGTCAGCGTGGGGTCGAGGATCGATGTGACGAGGCTGCCCGAGCCGCGGTAGAGCTCCACATTGGCCTGCGTGCCCACCATCTCCACCGACAGCGGCATGGTGTTGCCGATGTCGTCGGCCCCCTGGACCATCAGATCGTAGACTGTCTCGGCGGGTTGGTAGCATGAGGCGTAGGCCAGCACGCTGACGGTCCACGTCTTGCCGGCCACGGTGGGCGAGAGCAGCAGCGTGGAGTCGGCTGCCGTCAACACATCGTTGGTGGCGATGTCGATGACGCTGGAGGGTTGCCCCGGGGGATAGAAACGCAGTCGGATGGTAAACGGGTCGGCCGACTTGAGCGTGTGCATCATGTACCGTCCGCTGCCGGCATGAAACCTGCCCGCCCGCTCCACGCCCACCGGCTTGTGGATGTAGTTCACCGTTTGGCCCGTGTTTCCAGCTGCCACCACAAGGATGCGCCCCGGCCCCGTGATGCTGTCGAGGATGGCATAGTAGAGCTGGTCGTCGCCCCTGAAGTCTTGCAGCGACCCCTCGCTGAAGTTGATGACACAAGGCTTGCCCACCGACTGAGCATAGTCGAAGATGTATTTGAACCCTAAGGCATCGGTGGCGTAGGTGTATTTGTAGTAGTCGGCACTGTCTATCAGGGCGATGTCTTCGGTCACAGCATTGCTCACCAGGCAGAGATCGCTCTCGTAGGCCAGTCCCCGGTAGTGGCTGTCGTAGCCGCTTCCCGCCGCGATACCTGCGGTGTGGGTACCGTGCGTCTGGTCGAGGCCGTCGCGCGAGTGGGCGTAGGCCAGCAATGCTTCACGCCCGGCATAGTCGGCACCCACATAGAGCGGGCTGCCCACGGTGTCGCGCGAGAGGTAGTCCCACAGTCGCTTGATGCGGTAGGTGGTGGCCGTGGAGTCGTAGAAGGTGGGGTGGGTGAGATCGAAGCCGATATCCATCACGCCCACCACTACACCTGCGCCGGTATAAGCCTGGGGCAGCGCGCGGCCTTGGTAGGCGGGCAGCGCATGTACCTGGAGGGCCACCGAGTCGGTGAGCGACTGTGTGCCGCGTCCTGCCTCGATGCGCGTCACGCGAGGGTCGACCGACAGGGCTGCCAGTTGGTCGAGCGGCACCGAGGCAATGAAGATGTCGCCGAAGCGTGCCAGCACCTGGCAGCCTCTGTCGGCGAGTGGGGCCACACGACCCTCAGCGGGGTAGGGCGGGATGAGCTTCACAAAGGCGCAGACCATGGGTGACCCGCCTCTTGCGGCGGCGCGGCGCATGGGCAGGCTGCGTGCAGCAGATGCCTGCAGGCTGTCGGCAAGCGTCTCTGACCGCTGCTCGGCGGCCAGCCTGCGCAACAAAGACGACATCTTATGATAGGCAGGACGTTGCGCGCCAAGGGGAATGGTGAGCGCGAGCAACAGGAAGAGGTGTAGAAAACGACGCATAGGCAATGCTTGGATTACTGACTCAATAACGCGCAACAGCCACCGTTATTTTGTCATCCACCCCCATGAGGTGCGATGTTTTATAGAATAATGTGTTGTGGGTATCGATTATAATGACTAATTTTGCACACAAACAACGAAATAATAGCTTATGAACGGAATATATCTCGCCCTGTTGATACCCTTTCTGGGCACCATGCTCGGCTCGGCCTTTGTCTTCTTCATGAAAGACGAGATGCCCCAACGTGTGCAGAAGGCCTTGCTGGGCTTCGCATCGGGTGTGATGGTGGCCGCCTCTGTGTGGTCGCTCATCATCCCCAGTATAGACATGTCGGCACCGATGGGCAAGCTCAGTGTGCTGCCCGCCACTGTGGGCATCTTGTGCGGCATGGGTTTCCTGCTGCTCATCGACACCCTCACACCTCACCTTCACATGGGCAACGACCGCCCCGAAGGCCCGCGTGCCCATCTTTCCAAGGTCGCCATGCTGTCGCTGGCCGTCACCATCCACAATTTTCCCGAGGGCATGGCCGTGGGCGTGGTGGTGGCCGGGGCCATGCAAGGCGGTGAGTGGATCTCGGCGGCCGGGGCCATGGCCATGTCGCTGGGTATCGCCATCCAGAACATTCCCGAGGGTGCCATCATCTCCATGCCCATGAAGGCGGCCGGCGGCAGCAGGCTCAAGTCGTTCACCATGGGCACGCTGAGCGGTGCAGTGGAGCCGCTGGGTGCCATCCTCGTCATCCTGCTGGCCTCTGTCATGGAGCCCGTGCTGCCTTATCTGCTGGCCTTTGCTGCCGGTGCCATGCTCTATGTGGTGATCGAAGAGCTCATCCCCGAGGCCTCTGAGGGTGAGCACTCCAACCTCTCCACCATCGGCTTTGCCATCGGTTTTGTGCTGATGATGGTGATGGACGTGGTGCTGGGCTGAGCCGTCACCATGTGTTCATGAGTCTTTCGAGCCGCTCGACGGCCTCTTCGAGGTCGGTGGCAAAGCGGCGGTGTGTCATGAGATAGTCGTCCTGGCCTTGCGAGATACTCGCATAAAGGTCAGGACTCATCGTTTCGGCAAATGAACCGATGGCATATTCTATCGCGTCCTTCTGCTTCTCGTCGGTGGAATACTGGTACACCCGCCATTTCTGGTGCAGGAAACTGTATGCCAATTCTATTCCGTCTTTGGTCATTTGGTGGGTTGTTGGGTTGGTGGGCTGGTAGGCTGGTTTTGTTGATGGGCTAGCTTGTTGGTTTGTAGCAGTTGCTCCTAATAACCAACAAGCTAGCCCACCAACAAAGCAACAAACCCCTATCACCAAAATCTTTTCTCTGTCTCAGAATACTGGAAGCCGGCCTCGCTCAGCTTCTTCTCTAGCTCAGCACGGTCGAGATTGAAATGGTAACAAATCTGGTTGAGGTCGTCAAACTCCTCATCGCGGAGCAGGAAGTTGATGGCCGACACCAGCATGGGGATATCGTGTTGTGGTAAGTGGTCCATATTTGTAAGACATATATTTGATGTTCGGGATACAAAAGTAGTGAAAAAATATGGAGCGGGTACCATTCAGCCGTCAAAAAAACACCCGCCACAGCCGCAACACAGTGCCCCATGATACCAGGTCCTCCTTGCGGACGAAGGGCGGCCATACCGTCAGGTGAGCCGCCCTTCGCTGTACTGGTGGCACACGCGTGCCCCCTTTATTTCACGCCCTCTACCGTATAGCCCAGCTTTCTGAGCCCATCGAGCACACCTTTGTCGCCTGGCAGATGCCCTGCCCCCACGGCAAAGAAGGTGGGCTTGGCCGCCATGATGGCCGGCATCTTCTTCAGCCAGTCGGCGTTACGGTCGCTGATGAGTGCGGCCTCTTCCTCGGGCGTGTCGTCACAGCTGTTGTTGAGTTTCTCGTCCATGGCTTTCTTGATGCCTGCGAGGTCTTGTGCAAAGAACGCCTTGGTCATGTCTTCGGTCATCATATCCGAGAAATCCTTGTTGTCGATATAACATTCCAACCGCTCGACCTGCCTTTCGAGGCTGCTGCCGTTGAACAGCACCTGTGCCTGGAAGGCTATGGTCTCGAGTCCGAGGCTTGGCTTGCCGTTATTCTTGGCCTCCGTCTGGAAATACTGGTCGAAGCCGTTGGTGGGGTCAAACTCACCGGGATGGCGCATCATGTAAGAGATGAGCGTGAGCTGGGTGACAATGCCCATGGGCGACACCTGCCCGAGCTGGGCCTCCAGTTGCGGGTTGTTGAGGTCTGCGCCGATGGTTTTCGTCAGCAGCGCATTGAGCTTCTGGTACTGCGCCTCGGTGAGGACGTCCTTCAGGTGCTTGCCCTCGGGCAGCATCATGGCATGCTGCAGGTAGGCCATGCTGTCGGGGTTTGCCAAGGTCTCGAAGGTCAGTTCGCCGTACACCTGGTCGGTGGCGTCCAAGGCCTCTTTCACTCCGGCAATCTTGTCCACAAACTGCGTGCTGGCCAGGTGGTGTGTGCCGATGATGTACGAGGGCTTGCTCAGGCCGTTGCCCGATATGCGATACAGCAGTTGTGCATGAGCTCCGATGGCGCAGGCGCACACCAGCAGCAGGGTCATCACTTTCTTCTTCATTGTTTTTGTTTCTTTTATGGGTTAATATTGCATGATTGGTCACTGTTATTTTTGAGGTCCTCAATCTGGCGTATGATGTCGCGGTTGATGCGCTGCATCTTGAAATAGATGCCCAGTCCGACACATATTCCGATGACACCGCCGATGCAGAATCCCATGCTGAAGCCTTCCACCATGGGCGTTCCGGCAGCCGGGCAGTGGTTCACCTCGTAGTAAAGCCATGCCAGCCAGGGCACGAGTATCGTCAGTCCCAGTCCCATCGACCACTTGCGCAGCCGCCTCATGCGGGCCATGTGTTCGGCGGCCTCCAGCAAGTCGCCCTCCATAAACTCCTCTTTGCTGAACCTGTTGATGTACCAGTCGAACACCACGTCGGCCGTCATGATGATGACCGTGAAGCCGTAAAACCACCACGACAGTCCGAAAGTGGCGCGGATGCCCAGTAAGAGTACGTAGATAAAGGCCAGGGCGACAAACGACACCCAGGTGTATTTCTTGAAGAACGACATCTTCGAGAGCATCGACCGGCGGATGAGCCGTTCGTTGACAATCTCCTGTCCGTCGAGTTTCTCCTTGAGGATGGCCATCTGTCGGCGCATCTCCTCCAATTCATTATATTGATTTTCCATTGTTTCTGTAGTTTAATCGTTAGACATTTGCTTGAGCTGCTCCTTGATGCGGTAGAGCCTCACCGATACGTTCTTGGCCGTGATACCCACCACCTGGCCAATCTCCTCGTAGCTCATGTTCTCGAGCCAGAGCAGGATGATGGCGCGGTCGAAGGCTCCCAGCTGGCTGATACGCTTGTTGAGCATCTGCACCTGCCGGCTGTCGGCGTCGCGGTCTTCGAAGAGGTTGATGTCCATCGACAGCGGTACGGTCTTGCGCCGCTTCTTCTTCCTGTCGTCAGAGATGCAGGTGTTCAGACTTACCCGGTAGACCCAGGTGCGCACGTCGCTGCGTCCTTCGAATGAGCTGAAACCCTTCCACAGGTTCACCATTACCTCCTGAAAGAGGTCGTTCACCTCATCCTCATCTTTCGAGAACATGTAGCACACGGTGTAGATGGTACTCTTGTGTGCCTTGACAAGTTCGGCGAATTGTTGTTCACTTTCTTTGATTTCCATCTCTTTTAAAGTTAATGACACCCGTTAGACGCAGGGGCATACAGATAAACTACAAAAAAAATGTTTTTTTCTGCACATTGCCATAAAAACAGCGGCAATGTCAGGAAAAAACATCCTTGTTTTCAAAAAAATACATCTTTTCATCCACGCCGCCGACATGGCCTTTGCGCCGGGCTTGGTCATGGCTGTGGCGTTTCCTGGCCTGCCGTGAGCTGCATGAAACGGTCGAGGTCGGCCTTGATGCGGGCATACTGCTCCGAGCGCATGAAGCCGATGTTCTTCTTGAGCATGGGCACGATGTCTTCCAGACTGTTGGAGTAGGCCGACAGTTCGTTGCGCCGCTGCGTGCCATGCACGCTCTGCCGGGCAATCTGGTTCTCGCGTTCGCGCACCAGCTTTTCGCAGATCTTGTTGAGCATGGGCAGCACCACCTTGTTAAACAGATGGTGCCCCTGTATATACATATAGGTGTTGGTGGGTGTGACGCCCAGCCGCGCCAGGTCGTCCTTCACCCGCGCATAGCTCTCGCGGGCATTGGGGTTGAGGCGCTGCAGCTGCTCCACCTTCTTGCCCACCTTGCGTCTGAGGTTTCTGATCAGGTCGCCCACGTTGGCAAACGAGAAGTTGCCCACCTCGATGACCCGCAGGAAATCGGTGATGGTGAACTGCGCGTAGTTGGGTGTGCGGTAGTACCAGATGCTCCACACGAACAGCGGATAGATGCTCTCGGAGATGTCGGCGAGGTAGCGCTCGATGTCGAAGATGGCATGGTCGTTGAGCGTCACCGCCACGCACACGTCGTGCAGCGAGGGCGCGTAGCACTGCATGTTCTCGATGGCGTAGGCGTAGGTGTGGAAGATATAGGGGTTGCTGTTCACCTCCTGCGATGTGGGCGTGACCCCCTGCTCCAGATAGTCGTAGTCGGCATCTACGCAGGCAATCATGCCTTGGCCCACTTTGTTTGAAAGCAGGTTCATGAGCACGGCCTTCTTGCCGCGCTCCAGCCGGTCCATACGGGTGGGCAGCATCACCTCGAAGTATAGCTTGTCGTTCTCATACTGGCTGAGAATGGACCGCCAGAAGAACACATCGTCGTAGCTCTCGACGTAGGCGATGACCTTGCGCCGCGACTGCTTGGAGTTGAGCCAGTTGGCCGCTTCGAGATAAGAGGATGTGATGTTGTCACGTAATCGTCTGCCCATAGCCTTGCTCGTTCACGTTATTCGTCGTCGCCAGACGCCTCTCTGCCCTGGTCGGTGATATCGCTCACCTCGGTCACCTTGTCCATCCAGCCGTTCATGATGACCGCCGGACTGTGGGTGGTGAGTATGATCTGCACGTTGGGGTTGAGCTGCAGGATGAGGTCGATGAGCTGTTGCTGCCAGTCGATGTGCAGGCTCACCTCGGGCTCGTCCATGAAGAGCACATAGTTTTGCTGGTCTTCGACGAGCACGGTGAGCAGTATGGCCAGAATCTGCTTCTCGCCGCTCGACAGCTGGTAGGGCACGAGCGTCTCGCCGATCTGCGTGAAGCGTATCTCGTTCTCGCTGCGTATGATCTTCTTGCCGGTGTCGGCATAGAGGTTGTCGATGATGTCTTGGAAGAGCTTCTTGGGTGCCGACAGCTGCTGGGCGCGCCGGGCGGCGTCGGGGTGCCCGCTCTGCAGCACCTCGATGATGCGGTTGCCGATGTTGACCTGGTAGTCGAGATACTTGCGCTGCAGCTGGAAGAGCTGCCAGTCGAGCTCGGTGGCGAGCGTGGCATCCATCTTGGCCACCACGTCGTAGTTCATCAGCGGGCGGTCGAAGCCGCGTATGAGGTCGTAGCGTATCCACTTGGCATCCTCGGGCTCCACCTTCAGGCGCACGCCCTTGAGCAGGTGGCTGGGAAACTCGCCGCCAGCCGACAGCCCTTTCACCACCTTGGTGAGGATGGTCGACTTGCCCACGCCGTTGATGCCGCTCAGCACGTTGATCTGACGGTCGAGGTTCCATACGATGTGCTTGCGACCGCTCCACAGCGAGTCGATTTCTATCTGCTTGATGTAGTCTGCGTATTTCTGCATGGTCAACAGTATTGTTGTTTGTGGCAAATATAGCAAATTTTGTTGATACCTGGCAGCCCCGTGTACTTTTTATTTGTAACTTTGCATTGTTTTTTTTAAAGGTTATTGCCGATATGGATAACAAGAAACCACTGATGGCCCATGCCAGCATGCTCACGGCCGAGGCCATCTGGGGTCTCATGGCACCCTTGGGCAAGGATGCCATGATACATGGCATCGACGGCATCTCGCTGGTGTCGTTCCGCGTGGCTGGCGCCGCCCTGCTGTTCTGGGTGGCCTCGCTCTTTGCCAGGCGAGAGCACGTGCCGGTGCGCGACATCCTGCTCTTTGCCGGTGCCGCCGTGCTGGGCATCGTGTGCAACCAGTGTCTCTACACCGTAGGGCTGAGCTTCACCTCGCCCATCAATGCCAGCATCGTCACCACCTCCATGCCCATCTTCGCCATGGTGCTCTCGTTCTTCATCCTCCGTGAGCCCATCACACTGCGCAAGGCGGGCGGCGTGGCCATCGGCTGCAGCGGTGCCGTCATTCTCATCCTCACCAGCATGGCCGCCGCCAGCGATAAGGTGGGCGACGTGCGCGGCGACCTGATGTGTATGGGTGCCCAGCTCTCTTTTGCCCTCTACCTGTCGTTGTACAACCGTCTCATCAAGCGTTACCACGTGGTGACGGTCAACAAATGGATGTTTGCCTGGGCCGCGGTGATGGTCATCCCCTTCACCTCCTCGCATCTGGCCGCCCTTCCCTGGGCCGCCGTGCCCCTGAAGACGTGGCTCGAGACGGGCTATGTGGTGGTCTTCGGCACCTTCGTGAGCTATCTGCTCTCCATCGTCAGCCAGCGTGTGCTGCGCCCCACAGTCATCAGCGTGTACAACTATGTGCAGCCCATCGTCTCGGTCACGGTGAGCGTGCTCACCGGCCTGGGCGTGTTTACGTGGATGCAAGGCGTAGCCATCATCCTGGTGTTCTCGGGCGTGTGGCTTGTAGCCAAGTCGAAATCGAGGCGCGACACTCTGGCCGAAGAGGCCCGCTGAAGACTCCGCAACGCCCTTCTCGTGCCGCCGTTCGGCCCTTGTGGCACCCCCTGCTGCCTGCTGCCGCTTTCTGCTTCGAGTCGAAGCACGTGCTGTTTCCACTCGAAGCAGGCGCTGCTTCGAGTCGAATCACATGCTGTTTCGACTCGAACCAGAACTTGGTAGGCCCTGACTCGCGCTGCCCGTACATAGCCCCCGACCTCCCAGAGACACCCTGCGGTGCTGCCGCAAGGGGCTGATGACCAGTGGGAAAGGCCGTCCGGGGGGAGTGCAGTGGCAAGGTGCAGGCTTGTTTTTTTGTAGATTATTTTTTCTGAACGGGGCCGTTTATGGAAAAAATACCGTAACTTTGTGAAAATGCCGGAAGGGCAGCGAAAGTAGAATCATCAGCAACAATCAGCATGGAACAGAACAAAGAGTTGAGGCAGGCGTGGGACTTTGTGGAGCACACGGGTACGAGCATCTTTCTCACCGGCAAGGCCGGCACCGGCAAGACCACCTTTCTCAAGGCCGTGAAAGAACATTCATCCAAGCGCATGATCGTGGTGGCGCCCACCGGTGTGGCAGCCGTCAATGCCAGGGGTGTGACCATCCACTCTTTTTTCCAGTTGCCCCTGTCGCCCTACGTGCCCGGAACGGCCATCCGCGACAGGTACGACTTCAGCAAGGAGAAGCGGCGTATCATCCGCACGCTCGACATGCTTGTCATCGACGAGGTATCGATGGTGCGCAGCGACCTGCTCGATGCCATCGACTTTGTGCTGCGCCGCTACCGCGACCGCACGCGCCCCTTCGGCGGCGTGCAGCTGCTCATGATCGGCGACCTGCAGCAGCTCACGCCCGTGGTGACGCCCCAGGACGAGGAGATACTGCGCCCCCACTACGACACGCCTTATTTCTTTGGCTCGAAGGCCCTGCAGCAGGTAAGCTACGTCACCATACAGCTCACCCACGTCTATCGCCAGCAAGACCAGACGTTTATCGACATCCTCAACCACATACGCGACGGACACGCCACGCCGGACGACCTCCGGCAGCTCAACGCACGCCACAAGCCGGTCTTCTTTCCGAAGGCCGACGAGGGCTACATACGCCTCACTACCCACAACCGCATGGCCGACAGCTACAACAACTCTGAGCTGGCCAAGCTGCCTGGGCAGCGCTACACCTACCGTGCCGAGGTGAAGGGAGAGTTTCCCGAGTACAACTATCCCACCGACGTGAACCTCGAGCTCAAGCTGGGCGCGCAGGTGATGTTTGTGAAGAACGATGCTTCGGCCGGCCACCTCTATTATAACGGCCGCATAGGTCATGTGGTGGGCATCGACGAGGAGACCGTGGCCGTGAAGTGCCCGGGCGACAGCGAGCCCATCAAGGTGGAGCGGCAGGAGTGGGAGAACACCAAGTATGCCATCAACCGAGAGACCAAGACCATCGAGGCGCAGGTGCAGGGCACCTTCAGGCAGTATCCGCTGCGCCTGGCATGGGCCATCACCATTCATAAGAGTCAGGGTCTGACCTTCGACCGCGCCATCATCGATGCTGCCCTCTCGTTCGCCCCCGGACAGGTGTATGTGGCGCTGAGCCGCTGCAAGAGTCTGGAGGGACTGGTGCTGGCCTCGCCCATCGCCGAGCGAAGCATCATCAGCGACCGCCGCGTGGCCGACTATATCGAGCACCAGCAGGAGGCCGCCGAGCAGAGCGTGGCGGCGCTGCCCGGCCTCAAGGAAGAATACTTCAGGTACCAGCTGCTCGACCTCTTCGACTTCAGCGGCCTCAGCGAGGCCGAGCAGATGGTACACCGCACGCTGCTCGAGTTTTTCCGCGCCATGCCGGCACTCACCGCCATGCACGCACGGGCCGTACACGACCTCAAGGCCAAGGTGGCCGACGTGGCCTACAAGTGGCAGGGCGTGATACGTGGCATGTCGGCCCGGGCGCTGCACGAGGCCGCTTTCCTCGACCGCGTGAGGCGTTCCACGGGATATTTTGTCACCACCCTCGAAGAGGTGATGGGCGATGTCATCGAGAAGACACGCCTGGCCTCGGGACAGAACAAGAAAGGGCTGGAACAGCTGGAGGAACGCTACCGGGAGCTGCGACTGGCCTATCTGTCGAAAGACCGGCTGCTGCGCCGCATGGAGGAGGTGCCCTTCGAGGTGCCGGTATATATGTCGGCCAAGCAGGAGGCGCTGCTCGATGCCATGGATGTGGTGATGCCGGGCAGCACCCGTGAGCGCAGGCGAAAGGTCAAGGCCAAGGCCACTTCGCCCTTCGAGGGTGCCGAGGCTGCGCCTGCCGAGAAGCCGAAGGCCGAGAAACCCAAGAAAGGGGCTACCTACGACACCACGCTGCAGCTGTTTCTGGCAGGCCGCAGTCCCGACGACATCGCCCGGGAGCGCGGGCTCAGCATTGGCACCATATACGGTCATCTGGCTCGGTTTGTGAGAGAGGGGCGCATTACGGCCGACAAGGTCATTGGGGCAGCGAAGGTCAGGGCCATACGCCATGCCATCGGGCAGTTGCCCGAGGGGGCCACGCTCGCAGAGGTCAAGGCGGTGTGCAGGGACGACATCAGCTGGGACGACATACGGCTGGTGCTCTACGGCAAGCCCTGAACCGCAGCCGGGCGCCGCTGCATTGCGGCCAGAGAGGTACGGCCTGTGGACGGACATGAAGGAAGAAAGCATACTATTACCCAACATCAAAAAATATGGAAGAAATCAGGATATTTGTAGAGAACATCATCCAACACTTCGGACCGGAGGGGAGCAACATCGCGCTGGTGCGCCACATCGTGCTGGTGGTGGTGGTGGCGGTGCTGGCCGCGGGGGCCTATCTGCTGGGCCGCAGAATCGTCATCCCCGTGGTGGGACGCATCACCCGCCACACATCGGCCTCGTGGGACGACGTGCTGCTGGGCCGCCCCGTGCTGCTGGCCGCCTGCCGCATCGTGCCGGCTCTGGTGGTGTGGCAGCTGCTGCCCATGGTGTTCTACCAGTTTCCCATGGTGCGCGAGGTGCTTGTGCGGCTCACGGGCATCTATATCACCCTGGCTACGGTGCATCTGTTCATCGTCTTCATCGACAGCCTGAAGCAGCTCGACAACGGCAACCGTGCCAACCTGAGGCAGTATGTGCTGTCGTTCTGTGGCTTGCTGCGCGTGGTGGTGATCTTCATCGCCGTGATTGTGGTCATTGCCATCATCCTGGGGCGCAACCCCATGACGCTGCTGGCCGGACTGGGCGCCACCTCGGCCATCCTCATGCTGGTGTTCAAAGACACCATCGAGGGACTGGTGGCCGGCATCAGGCTCACCTCGGCCGAGATGCTGCACGTGGGCGACTGGATCACCGTGCCATCGACGCAGGCCGACGGCACCGTCATCGAGATGAGCCTCACCACCGTCAAGGTGCGCAACTTCGACAACACCATCGTCACGGTGTCGCCCACGACGCTCGTCAATGGCTCGTTCCAGAACTGGAAGGGCATGCAGGCCTCCGAAGGGCGACGGGTGAAGCGCAGGGTGTACTTCGACTTCCGCAGTCTGGCCTTTGCCGACGAGAGTCGTCAGGACACCAACATGGCGCGCTACCGCGAGGCCGTGGAGCAGTATCTGAAGGCCTGTCCGTGGGTCAACACCCACATGACGCTCATGGTGCGGCAGCTCGAAGCCACGCAGGGCGGACTGCCGCTGGAGTTTTATTTCTTTCTCAAGAACAAGGAGTGGGTACACTATGAGCACTGCCTGGCCACCATCATGGAGCATGTCTACGTGCTCGCCGCCGAGCATGGGCTGCGTGTCTACCAGCAGTGGGGAGGGGATGCGGGGTGCCCCTAATTGTGCTTTGCCGACAAAAAGACGCTGGAATAGGACGACTATTCCAGCGTTTTTTTATACCTTTGCACGTCAATAAGTTACCTCATGGCGGATATATATACAAATTGACACGATAAAAACTAAGTTGAAATGAAGAGAACCGTTGATTATCTGTTGTCGCAGAAAGGCGTGCGACGCCTCAGCATGCTCACAGCCTACGACTATCATACGGCCCGCACCATGAGCCAGGCCGACATCGACATGATACTCGTGGGCGACTCGCTGGGCAACGTGATGCTGGGCTACGACAACACGCTGGCTGTGACCGTAGACGACATGATACACCACGCCAAGGCAGTGTGCCGGGGAGCCGGAGAGGCCTTCGTGGTGGTGGATATGCCGTTCATGTCGTACCAGACATCGGTCTACGACGCGGTGAAGAATGCCGGACGCATCATGAAGGAGACCAACTGCCAGGCCGTGAAGCTGGAAGGCGGAGAGCGGTATGCCGACCGCGTGGCAGCCATCGTTGAGGCCGGCATACCTGTGGTGGGGCATATCGGACTCACACCGCAGTCGGTCAACACCCTCAGCGGATATAAGGTGCAGGGCAAGACCGAACAATCGGCACAGCGTTTGCTCAATGATGCAAGGGCGCTGAGCGCTGGCGGGGCCTTCGCCATTACCCTGGAGTGTGTGCCCGAGGCACTGGCCGCCAGGATTACCCAAGAGGTCTCTGCCTTGACCATAGGCATCGGGGCCGGCAAACTGTGCGATGCGCAGGTGCTGGTGTACCAGGATATGCTGGGCTATACCGATGGCTTCACACCCAAGTTTGTGAAGAAATATACCAACCTCCACGATGTGATGCTCGAGGCCTTCAGGCAGTATAAGAGCGACTGCGAAGCCCAGACGTTCCCCGCCACGGAGCATACGTTTGCTATCGACGAGGACATACTGGACAAGCTCTATTGACGTTTCAAAGACTCATCGCCGGGTAACGGCGAGACCATTAAAAAGATAGATACAAGATGCAAGTAGTAAAAACGATTCAGGAAGTGCGAGACATCGTGAAGGCTTGGCGCAGCGAGGGGCTCACCGTTGGCCTGGTGCCGACGATGGGGTACCTGCATGAGGGGCACCAGAGCCTCATCGCACGGTCGGTGGCTGAGAACGACCGCACGGTGGTGTCGGTGTTTGTCAACCCCATACAGTTCGGTCCCACCGAGGACCTGGAGGCCTACCCCCGCGACCTGGAGCGCGACAAGGCACTGGTGGAGCGCACCGGAGGCGACCTGGTGTTCAACCCCGAGCCGCAGGAGATGTATCCGCCCCACTTCACAACGTTCGTAGATACCACCGAGACCACTGAGCTGCTGTGCGGCGCGCGCAGGGCAGGACATTTCCGGGGGGTATGCACGGTGGTGACCAAGCTGCTGAACATCGTCAAGCCCGACAGGGCATACTTTGGACAGAAAGACGCGCAGCAGCTGTCTACGGTGCGCCGCATGGTGCGCGATCTGGACATGGACGTGGAGATTGTGGCTTGTCCCATCATCCGCGAGGAGGATGGGCTGGCCAAGTCGAGCCGCAACACGTACCTCAACGCCGAGGAGCGCAAGGCAGCCCTCATCCTCTCGAAGAGCCTGCGCCTGGGACGCGACGCCGTGGAGCGCGGTGAGCGCGATGCCAAGAAGGTGGCTGCAATCATCTACGACAACCTGCTGACCGAACCTATGGCAAAGGTCGACTATGTGGAGGTGGTGGACCTTGAGAACGTGCAACGCGTAGACAAGATAGACGGTGAGACACTGGTGGCCATTGCCGTGTATATCGGCAAAACCCGCCTGATAGATAATTTTATATGGAAATAACACTGCTGAAATCGAAGATTCACCGGGCCGTGGTGACACAGGCCGACCTCGACTATGTGGGCAGCATCACCATCGACAGTGCGCTGATGGAGGCTGCGGGCATCATCGAGTATGAACGGGTGGAGATTGCCGACGTGGACAACGGCAACCGCTTTGCCACGTATGTCATTGCCGGAAGCAAGGGCTCGGGCATCGTGTGCTTGAACGGCGCGGCGGCCCACTGTGTGAGTGTGGGCGACAAGGTCATCATCATGGCCTATGCCGAGGTGACGCCCGAGGAGGCGAAGCAGCACAGGCCGCAGGTGGTGTTTGTCGACGACAGCAACCGCGTGACGCGCCAGGCCAGCTACGAGAAGCATGGAAGGCTCAGCGACCAACTCTAAGGAGGACTCGATATGCTGACTGGAAAGAATGTCGTGCTGGGGGTGTCGGGGAGCATTGCAGCCTACAAGATGGCCAATGTGGCATCGATGCTGGTGAAGCTACATGCCGGGGTGGACGTGGTGATGACGCGTAACGCCTGCCAGTTCATCAGTCCCCTGACCTTCGAGACGCTGACATCGAGGCGCTGCCAGGTCGATACCTTCGACCGCAACTTCAACTATGCCGTGGAGCATGTGGCGCTGGCGGCCAAGGCCGACGTGCTGCTCGTGGCACCAGCCACGGCCAATGTCATCGGCAAGATGGCCAACGGCATCTGCGATGACATGCTCACCACCACCTTCATGGCCTGCCAGTGCCCCACATTGGTGGCGCCGGCGATGAACACGCGGATGTGGACCAATGCCCTGCTGCAAGACAATGTTGCTCGGCTGAAGCACTACGGCGTGGAGGTGATAGAGCCTGACGCCGGACGGCTGGCCTGTGGCGACATCGGAAGCGGCAAGCTGCCCGCCGAGGAACTGTTGCTGCAGCACATCCTTACGCACGTTGCCATGCCGCACGACATGCAGGGCAAGCGGGTGCTGGTGACGGCGGGGCCCACGCGCGAGGCCCTCGACCCTGTGCGGTTCATCACCAACCACTCGTCGGGCAAGATGGGTTACGCCCTCGCCAAGATGGCCCGACTGCGCGGGGCAGAGGTCACGCTGGTGTCGGGGCCTGTGGCCCTGGAGCCCTTCCTCGGCGTGGAGCGGGTGCCGGTGACGTCGGCGGCCGAGATGTTCGATGCCGTGACAGCTATCAGCGACGACTTCGACGTGGTGGTGATGTGCAGTGCCGTGGCCGACTATACGCCGGCGCAATATAGCGAGCAGAAGGTGAAGAAGAACGGCAACGACCTCTCGTTGCCCCTGACACGCACCCGTGATATCCTGCAGCACCTCGGTGCCCACAAGCGCCAGGGGCAGTATATCGTGGGGTTCTCGATGGAGACGGAGCACCTGCTCGACAATTCGCGCGAGAAACTAATGAAGAAAAACGTTGATATGATTTGTGCCAACTCGATCGTCACCGAGGGTACGGGCTTTGGCACCGACACCAATCAGGTGTGGGTCATCACCGGCGAGGGCACGCGGCAGCTGCCCTTGTGCAGCAAGGAACAGACGGCCAACGCCATCCTCGACGCCATCCTGCCGCACCTTTAGACACGAGCAAGCATACGCTATGGAACAGATTCTGGTCATCGACATCGGCAATTCGAACATCGTCATCGGTGCGATGAGCGAGGGAAGGGTGGTGCGTGCCGAGCGCATCGACACCATCCACGAGGAGCCGAAGGCTGAGAACCTGTCGCGGCTGCGCACGGTGCTCGATGCTTTGGATGCCCACCGACAGGGTTTCACGGGCGGTATCGTGGCCTCGGTGGTGCCCCGGCTGACGGCCGTGGTGTGCGACAACATCGCCCAACTCACCGGCATCGAGATGCTGCGGATGGGAGATGCCGACGTGGTGGTGGATATGCCGCTGCTGGTCGACGAGCCCACGCGGCTGGGGCACGACCGCCTGGCCGATGCCGTAGGGGGCAAGGTGAAATATGGCTACCCGTTGATGGTGGTCGACATGGGTACGGCCACCACGGTGAACGTGGTGGATGGGGAAGGGCGGTTTGCCGGTGGGATGATCGTCCCGGGCATGAAGACATCGTTCGATGCGCTGTGCAGCCGTGCCGCACAACTAAAGGCCGTGCCGTTGCAGGCCCCCGACAAACTGATTGCCCGCAACACCACGGCTTGTATGCAGAGTGGTCTGCTCTATGGCTACGCGGCTATGATTGATGGGTTAATTGTGCGTATCGGCGAGGAAATGAATGCCACACCCATTGTTATCCTCACCGGTGGCCTGGCCTCGCTGGTCGTGCCGCTTTGCCGCGAGCAGGTAGTCTACGACGAACACCTGTTGCTCAGCGGACTGTATCATATCTATTGCGCTAACCGGAAGGGTTAGCGTTTTGTTTTCCGGTACAGTCCGGAAATTGCATTTTCTGTATTCTTATTGTTCTTTTCTGATGACGATCTTCTGCGACTGATAGCGGTCTGCGATAGTTTGGCGGAACTGCAGGTAGGCGTCGTAAAGGATTTTCGGGTAGGTGCCGTGTCGTTCCCTGTACTGGTTATACAGCACGAGCATACCGTCCTCGACGCGCAGCCTGGAGGCGAAGTCGCCGAAGGGGAAACTGACGCTGAGGTCTTGCGGCTTGCTCTCGATGACATAGCCTGTGGGCAGTTTGATCCGGATGGTGTCCTCATCGGTGAAGCCGTAGGCAATCTCTAGGTCTTGTGAGCGGGAGTCCGACGCAGGAAACGTGGTGAGATGTTGGTGGATGGGGCACAGAGGCACAAAGAGCCGTGTGCCGCGACCGGTGGCATAGCGGGCGTCGGTAAGGGTTGCTGAAAGTGTTATGCATGGAGAAACATAGCTGTCTTTGTGCTCTGCTAGGGTCATGGTAGTGATGATGGCCGTCGGTTTGTTGAGCAAACTGAGCAGATACTCACGCTGTCGCGACTCCTCGGCTCTCTTCACTGCCAGCAGGCCTTCGTATTGGAACATGTGAGAGTTCTGCTCGATGGCGATGTCGGCAGAGCCGTCAGCGGCCAATGTCACCTCGATGACCGATCGTTGCAGGTGGCTATCGTCATCGTAAGTCGGCAGGGTGGCCAGTTCTCCGCCTCGTTCAGAGAGCACGAGACAGTCGTGCCCGGCAATGTCCTGGTGGAGGTAGCCCAGTGGCAGGGAAGGATTGGTACATTCGATCCACAGCGTGTCGCCGGGCAAAGGTACCCGCAGGATGGCATGGTTGAGCTGGGACAGGTTGGCGTAGTCTGGGTACAGCCTCCTGTAGGTGGTGCTGATGAGTGCCATGTCAGAGGGGATTCCGATTTCCTGGAGCAGGGCACGCAGATAGTTGGTCAGGCCCTTGCAGTCGCCGAAGCCTGTCCGACAGACATCAGAAGCAGAGGCCGACTGATACCCTCCGATGCCCAGTTGGATGCTCACGTAGCGTGTGGTCTTCTCCAGGAAGCGGTAGCACGCCTCGACTTTGGAGCGTGCAGTCTGGCAGGTGTCGGTCATCTGGTGCAGCAATGGCTTGAAACTCTCGGGCAGAATCTGCCTTCCGGCTTGCAGCATATAGACCCACTGACCGAGGCTCTGCCATGTAGACATGTTACCCGTGGTGCCCTGGTAGGCGAATTCGTTGGGGGTGAAGAAGACGAGTGGCGTGCGTCGGTCGAGCGTCGGACTCCGGGGCTCAGACTCTTGCGCAGGCAGGTTGTCAAGTGTGATGGTGTATGTGTGTCGGCCTTTGTCGGTTGAGGCTTCCCTGACCACACTGTCGGTGTTCAGAACCTGATACCTGCATGACATTCCCTGGGGTAGTGTCAGCGTGTAGGTGGCATGCTTTACCTCTATATGGTAGTCGGGTTGTGGGACAAAGGAGGGGAAATTGAGAAAGCCGTTGTTATAGGTGCTTTCCCATTCGTAGTGTACAAAGATGGGATAGGAGGGGGGATAATAGCTGTACAAGAGGTTGTATACGTCATCGGCCAGGTTCGATTGCGAATAGTCGGAGCGGATGAGGTCGCTGCGCTTGACCTTCCTCAGCACCTTGCCGTCAGCGGAACAGATGCTCCCCGAGAATGTCGTTAGCTTCTCTGTAGCATTGAATTGCAGTGCGACAGATGCGTAGTCTGCTGCATTTTCGTTCATTATTTTATAGCTCCGGCTTTCCTTGACGGTAGCGTGCAGGGCATTCTGACATTCCACAGTCGTTGAGTGGTCGAGGACGACAACATCCGTGCGTTGGGCCAGGGTGCTGACTGTAAGGGTGAGCAGCGGCGTGAGGAGTAGCAAACTGGACATGCTACGCATGGGCGGCTCCTTTCTTCAGCACCACCATGTCTTCGTTTCGCAGCACGATAGACTGGAAATAGTTCTTGAGATATTCATATTCTTCTGCCCCAAAGAATGAGCGTTTAAGGTCAAGCCGATAGTTGCAGATGATATGTTGGTCACGAACGACACATTTGAACGAGAACGTCGCCTCTTTGTCACCTATAAACGTCATCACCCCTTTGGGTAGTTCTTCTACGCTGTAGCCCTCGGGTATTTTGAGGGTGACGGTCTGGAAGAGCGTCTTCAGGCAAGGAAATTCGATGGGGAGGATTCGTGTCTCGCTGGTGAAAGGGTTGGACGATTCGATTGGAATGATGATGGGATTGACGTAAATGCGGTCGTCTGCGACGTCGCATTGCTTGGTAAACTGGAAGGTCTCTTTCGCCTGGGGAGAGAAAGTGTCGGGGCCCTCGGTGGTATAGTTGGCAATGTGCAGTTTGTTGTCGCTGCCCAGCTGCTGGATATAGGCCATGCTATCTTTGGCTTTGCGGTATTTTTTCTTGAAGAAATAGGCACCCTCGTCATAGTAGTTGACGTTGCAGCTACCCTTGATCTCGCCGCTTGGGTCAATAACTGCATTGATGCCAATGATCTGTTTGTCACGCGCTAATTGCTGGATGTTGGCCCAGCAGTAGTCGTTCTTTCCTTTAAGAATATAGGCGCGATTGGTGAGCAGCGTGGATGGCAGCATATTGATGTAGCCGTCTTCGGCTGAGCCATCGAAGTAGCTCATGGTAGAGTCGTTCTCTTCTACGGCCACGATAAACGTGTTGAGGCCCTGCAATGAGGGGTAGAAGGGCAACCGGCCGTTGTCGCGTGTGCTGAGTAGGGCAGGGTAGGTCTTCATGCCTGCATCGCGCAGCATACTCATGAGCAGGAAGTTGATGTCGGCATTGGATCCTGTGCCTTCATCCAGCGTTTTCCTGCCGCTCTTGCCCGTCAGGCGGTAGTCGCCGTTCCAGCGCACCTTCTTTTTCAGGAGTCCATATAGGGCTGCCACTTTCTGTGTGACGGTGAGAGACGGGTCCAGCGACAGGGCCTCCTGTTCGTTTTTCAGGGGATTGGGCTGGTTGAGCCTGTTGCCGAAATCGTTGTCGGCCAGCAATTGCTCAGCCACCTCATCCCATTTGGTGGCAAAGTTCTTGGTCAAGAATCCAACAACATTGATGCTGGACAGTTCGAAATCGACCTTGGAGAAGAAGTCATTGGGTTGGTAGACGTAGTTGGTCTCTCTGGCTGCAGGCAGTTGGCGGGCCACCCACTCTTGTTGATGTCCCGCGCCACTGTACAGGGTTCCGCTGATAGCGAGTCCGGTGTTTGCAGGGGTAGTATGGTGTTCGAGGATATAGCCGCCACTCTCCTGGCAGTTGAAGATGAAGAAATCGGGGATGACCATCGACAGGCGGCTGTACAGTACGGGTATGGCTTCTTGTGCATACCAGGTGTCGAGTTGATAGAAATACTCGCTATGCTTGGTATAGCTGTATTCGATGACAGTGCCTTCCTTGACATTGGGCACGGTGAATTTCATAATCACACGCTTGTCATCGAGCTTTTCGGTGCTCACCATGCCCCTGTCCATCTTGGTTTTCACCACCTTTCCGCCCTCCAGGTTGTATGCGGTGGCTTTGAGTGCGAGAATCGATTCTTTGGATCCGCCGATGGGTTGATAGTAGATGATGCTGTTGTCGGCCTTCTTCTTCCCCTCGGGCTTGAGGATCTTGATACGCCGTTGCACTTCAGTAATCAGTTCAAGGCCTTGTGGCGACACGTCGTACCGGCTCTCCACATTGCTGTATAGAGTGACCGCTGCCGCTTCTTTGTCAGGGGCATACACCTTGAGCGACAGTTCTTCTTGGGTCGGTACACCGAATTTGAGGTTAGGCTGCAGGTCTTGGGCCAGGCTGCCCAGCACAGGCATTAAGGTCAGTACCACCTGTAGCACAAGTTTGCCAAAATAATTAGGTCTCATAGTTTCGCAGATATGACAAGTTATTCTTTAGTGGCAGGGGTCATATTGACGATGCCTCATGGTCAACTGCGAAGTTAGCAAATATCTGACAAACGGCAAACTCTTGCTCCAGTTTTTTTATGCGCCATGTGCTGTTTTAACCCGCAGGTGCGTTTCCCTTGATTTCCTCAAGCCGTGTGACGAGTGTGTCGCCGCGGTCGCTCACCCAGAAGCGGGCGCGTACCACATGGCCGAAATCGGCATTGCCATCCACCTTGATATGTCGGCCCTTGGCATAGAGGGAGGTGTCGCGTCGTGAGGGATAGCTCACCAGCTGCACCTGTGTGGCGGTGGAGCCTGTGCCGATGTAATAGATGCCCACGCTGTCTTTGGTGGCCGCCAGTGCCTTGGCCTTGGCGCGGGCAGCCTTGTTGATGGCTGCCGTGTCTTCGGGTTCGAATACCTTGGCGTCGACGGTATCGCCCAGCTGGGGCTTCGTGGCCATGCGGCAGGAGGTGGCGGCAAGCGTGACGGCCACGAAGGCCAGCGCGGGAAGCAATAGTCTTTTCATCCTACATGATTTTTGCCAGTCCGCCCTCGGAGGTCTCCTTGTAGAGTGAGGGAATGTCGTGACCGGTCTGTTTCATCACCTCGACCACACGGTCGAAGCTCACGCGGTGCCTGCCGTCGCTGAAGGCGGCATAGAGGTTGGAGTCGAGGGCACGCGTGGCGGCAAAGGCGTTGCGCTCGATGCAGGGAATCTGCACTAGTCCGCACACCGGGTCGCAGGTCATGCCCAGATGATGCTCCAGTCCCATCTCGGCAGCATACTCAATCTGTGCCGGACTGCCCCCGAAGAGTTGGCAGGCGGCTGCCGAGGCCATGGCGCAGGCCACGCCCACCTCGCCCTGGCAGCCCACGTCGGCACCCGAGATAGAGGCGTTCTCCTTGACGATGTTGCCGATGAGTCCGGCAGTGGCCAGTGCATGCAGGATCTTGGTGTCAGAGAAGTCGTGCCCCTTGGCTAGATGGTAGAGCACGCCTGGGATGACGCCGCAGCTGCCGCAGGTGGGAGCCGTGACGATGTCGCCTCCCGATGCGTTCTCCTCGCTCACGGCCAGTGCGTAGGCATACACCAGCGCCCGTGTCTGCAGGCTCTGCTTGTAGCCTTTGGCCTTGGTGTAGTAGACGGCTGCCTTGCGTTGCAGGTTCAGCGGGCCGGGCAACCGTCCCTCGCGCTCAATGCCGTGTTCCACGGCGGCCTTCATGGCCTCCCATACCTCGCGCAGATAGTCCCATATTGATGGGTCCTCACACTTGTCGACATATTCCCAGTAGGCCCTGCCGTTGTCCTGACACCAGTGCTGGATGTCGCAGAGGTGGGTCAGGTCGTAGATGTCGGGTGCCGGTGGCAGCACCCCCGAGGGCTTGTCGCCTTCAGAGAGCGCACCGCCGCCGATGCTGTACACCGTCCATCCTTCGCCTTGTTCGGTCTCGAACATCATGGCGTTGGGATGGAAGTCGAGAAACACCTCAGGTTTCCACACAATCTCCACAGGTGCCACCTGTTGGAGAATGTCGGTGATGGCAACGTCGGTCATGTGTCCCTTGCCTGTGGCAGCCAGACTGCCGTAGAGGGTCACACAGAAGCGCTTGGCGTCCGGATGCTTTGACAGATAGAGTTTTGCGGCCTTCTGCGGGCCCATGGTATGGCTCGATGAGGGGCCTTTGCCGATGCGGTAGAGGTAACGGAGTGATTTCATTTGGATGATGTGTTTGGGGTGATTAATCCGGCTTGGCCGGCTGCTGGTGGATGTAGAAAAGCCTCACCCACTGACTTGGCGGGTGAGGCTGGTATATCAGGGTTGTTCGCCGACGATACCTACGCGCTTCAGGCCTCCTGGGCGGGGGCTTCGAAGGCGAAGTTCTTGAGGTCTTCAACCTGGAAGGTCTTGATATAGGCGGCGTGTCCTGTGACCTCTTCCTCGGTCATGCGGGTGAAGACATGTGCGCTCTTGGCAAAGAGCTCTGGAGCCTTCGAGGCATCGGCGATGAGGTGGAGCGACATGATGATGTCGCCGGTCATGTTGTAGAGGCGCCGGCCCAGGAAGTCGTGCTCGTCCTGGTTGTTGTCGGCCTTCACCTTCTCCAGGGCCTCCTCGTAGGCCTCCACGCACTTGGCCATGCGGTCTTTCAGCGGCTGCATCTCGGCCGACACCTCCTCGTTGAGCATGTCTTTGATGATGCTGAGGTAGGTGCCGTTGGTGATATAGCGTATGGCAGCCACCACCTGCAGCTGCGTGGTACCCTCGTAGATCGAGAAGATACGGGCATCGCGGTAGAGGCGCTGACACTTATACTCCATGATGAAGCCCGACCCGCCGTGGATGGAGATACAGTCGTAGGCGTTCTGGTTGGCATACTCCGATGCCATACCCTTGGCCAGCGGCGTGAAGGCGTCGGCCAGGCGGTTGTAGGTCTTCATCTCGGCGCGCTCCTCGGGCGTGAGTTTGCGCTCCTTGGCGATATCCTCCAGCGCCTTGTAGATGTCCACATAGCGGGCAGTCTGGTAGAGAATCGAACGGCTGGCGTCGAGGCGTGCCTTCATGCGCGAGAGCATGTCGTAGACAGCCGGGAAGGTGATGATCTTCTTGCCAAACTGTGCACGGTCTTTGGCATAGGCCAGGGCCTCGTTGTAAGCCTCCTGCTCCAGACCCACGCTCTGTGCGGCAATGCCCAGTCGGGCACCGTTCATCAGGCTCATCACATACTTGATGAGGCCCATGCGGCGGTCGCCGCAGAGCTCGGCCTTGGCGTTCTTGTACACCAGCTCGCAGGTGGGGCTGCCGTGTATGCCGAGCTTGTGCTCGATGTGGCGCACGTCGACGCCGCCGTCGCGCTTGTCGTAGATAAACATCGACAGTCCGCGGCCGTCCTTCGTGCCGGCTTCCGAGCGTGCCAGCACCAGGTGGATGTCCGAGTCGCCGTTGGTGATGAATCGCTTCACACCGTTCAGGCGCCAGGTGCCGTCCTCGTCCTGGGTGGCCTTGAGCATCACGCGCTGCAGGTCAGAACCGGCGTCGGGCTCGGTGAGGTCCATCGACATGGTCTCGCCTGCCGAGATGCGCGGGATATACTTCTCTTTCTGCTCCTCCGAGCCAAACTCATAGAGCGTGTCGATACAGCTCTGCAGGCTCCAGATGTTCTGGAAACCCGAGTCGGCTGCCGACACCAGCTCAGAGAGCATCGAGAACACCGTGATGGGGAGGTTCAGTCCGCCGAAGCGACGGGGCATCGACACGCCCCACAGGCCCGCCTGGCGTGTGGCCTCGATGTTCTCCTTGGTCTTCTCGGCATACACCATGCGGCCGTCCACCAGATGCGGTCCTTCCTGGTCCACGCTCTCCGAGTTGGGCTCGATGACGTTGCCTGCCACATCGCCGGTGATATCGAGAATACGCTTGTAGTTCTCGATGGCGTCCTCGTAGTTGACCGGTGCATCCTCAAACTCATCTTTGTCTACGTAGCTGCGCTCCTTGAGCTCAACGATACGCCTCATCAGAGGATTGTCCAGGTGGAACTCAATCTCTGGATGTTCTGTATAATAGTTTGCCATAATTGTTGTTGTTGAATAAATGATTGTGCCTGTTACTTGCTGTTCTGCTTGTAGTATTTGATGATCTTGGGCACCACCTCTTCTACGTTGCCGTTGATGACATAGTCGGCGATGGCATTGATGGGCGCGTCCGGGTCATTGTTGATCGAGATGATGATGCCGGCGTCCTGCATACCTGCGATATGCTGGATTTGGCCTGAGATGCCACAGGCGATATATACCTTCGGGTGTACGGTCACGCCCGTCTGTCCCACCTGTCGGTCGTTGTCTATCCATCCTGCATCCACGGCGGCTCGGCTGGCACCTACCTCGCCGTGCAGCTCCTTGGCCAGTTCGAACAGCATGTCGAAGCCCTCTTTCGAGCCTACGCCATAACCGCCCGAGACCACGATCGAGGCTCCCTTGAGGTTGTGCTTGGCAGCCTCCACATGACGGTCGAGCACCTTCACCACATAGTCGACCTCGGGCACATACTTGGCCACCTCCGGGTAGACCACCTCGCCCTTAGCCTGGCCCTCATAGATGGCCTTCTGCATCACGCCGGAGCGCACGGTGGCCATCTGCGGACGATGGTCGGGGTTGACGATTGTGGCCACGATGTTTCCGCCGAAGGCCGGCCGGATCTGGTAGAGCAGGTTCTCGTACACCTTGCCGGCCTTCTTGTCCTCATAGCGTCCGATCTCGAGCTGCGTGCAGTCGGCGGTGAGTCCTGAGGTGAGCGACGACGACACACGGGGACCGAGGTCGCGTCCGATGACGGTGGCACCCATGAGGCAGATCTGCGGCTTCTCCTCCTTGAAGAGGTTCACCAGAATGTCGGTATGTGGTGCCGAGGTATAGGGGAAGAGCCCCTCGGCGTCGAAGACAAAGAGCTTGTCTACGCCGTAAGGCAGTATCTGGTCTTCCACCTTGCCCTTGATGCCGCTGCCGGCAGCGATGGCATGTAGCTCCACGCCCAGCTCATTGGCCAGCTTGCGACCCTTGGTCAGCAGTTCTTGCGAGACCTCCTGCACGGTGGTCTCTTCTATCTCGCAATATACAAATACGTTGTTCATCTTTAGCCAATAATCTTTTCGTCCAACAATTCTTTTACCAGTCCCTCCACATCGGCGTCGCTGGCGGTGAGCGTCTTGCTCTCCTTGGCCTGGAACACGATGTTCTGCACCGACTTCACCTTGGTGGGCGAGCCCGAGAGTCCGCACTGTGCCTCATCGCCGTCGACGTCGGCCACGCTCCACTGGTTGAGGTTGAGGTAGGGTCGGCTCTCATAGAGGGCGCTCCAGGGCTCGTCGCCCTTGCGCTCCATGGGGCATGAGGCGTATTTGTATTTCATCACGAGCTTGGCGTTGCAGGGGCGTGCCGGTGCTGCCGAGCCGTTGACGGTGATGAGCACGGGCAGCGGTGCCACCACGGTCTCCACGCCGCCGTCGATATGTCGGCGGATGGTGGCCTTGTTGTCTTCGATGCTCATAATCTCCTCGGCATAGGTCACCTGGTTGAGGCCGAGCTTCTCGGCCACCTGCGGGCCCACCTGTGCCGTGTCGCCGTCGATGGCCTGACGGCCGCCGAGGATGATGTCCACGTCGCCAATCTTCTTGATGGCCATGGCCAGCGCATACGATGTTGCCAGGGTGTCGGCACCAGCAAACTTGCGGTCGGTGAGCAGCCAGCCCGTGTCTGCACCCCTGTAGAGTCCCTGACGGATAATTTCTCCGGCGCGCGGAGGACCCATGGTAAGTATGCCTACGGTAGAGCCCGGATGCTCGTCCTTGATACGAAGAGCCTGTTCCAGGGCGTTCAAGTCTTCTGGATTGAAGATTGCGGGCAGCGCAGCACGATTCACGGTTCCCTCCGCGGTCATGGCATCCTTGCCCACATTTCTTGTGTCTGGCACTTGCTTGGCAAGCACAACAATTTTCAATTTCATTATAATAGGTTTATAATTGTGATATTCGGAATGTGGCGCAAAAATACGAAGTTTTTACTTCTTGGCCAAACAAAATGTACAAAAACAAACCTCCTGTGCACAAATCTAGTCTTTTGTGCAGTTTTGGGTCATGGTTATCGCCAAGTAATTTCGTTTTGTAGGGCGTTGATGTTCAGTGTATTACAAATGATAATGGGCTGAAATAAGAGAAGTCTTGTAATGAGTTTTGAGGAATAATAGAACAATTTGAAAGACTTATGGACCTGTATTTGTGGTCGTGTCATGCCCTGTCTTGGGCAGTTGGCGAAGGCTGTCGACCTGTCTGGACAATGGTATTGCCATGGTTGGGTCTTCGTTTGTATGGAGCGTAAGACTTGGGCGATGCTTGTGAAGCATATTGATACAGGTGCCTGAGGGCATTTTTCGTCGGTCGTCAGGGCTGGTATGGTATGCCGAAATATGCCCTAGCATGAGCCCAATCGGTGTTGGCCGCGTTCTGTTTCTGATCGAAGCAGGCGCTGGTTCGGGTCGAAGCAGATTCTGTTTCGGGTCGAAGTACACGCTGTTTCGGGTCGAAGCACAGTGATCATTGAGACAGGTCGGACCGCGTTTCCTGTTCAGCGGCGATGTCTCCAATGGCCTTTCGCGGGGTCACTGCATAGCTGTGGGCTTGCCTGCGGCTATCTCCAAGCAGGTGCCTGCGGTCGTAAGGATTGACGCCATGGCATGAAAAACAGCAATTTTGCCTTGCCATTTGCAAAAAAAAATGTTATCTTTGCCTACGCCAAACGGCAGGGCCGCAGCCCGTTGTACCCGGCCGGTGGCATGAGAGACGCTTGTATTATGATAGACAGACAGACGGTAGAAAAGATCAAAGACGCCGCCAACATCGTGGACGTGGTGTCGGAGTTTGTGACCCTGAGAAAGGCCGGGGCCAACTATAAGGGCTTGTGCCCCTTCCACAACGAGAAGACGCCGTCGTTCATCGTGTCGCCGGCACGCGGCACCTGCCACTGCTTCGGCTGCGGCAAGGGCGGCAACGCCGTCAACTTCATCATGGAGCACGAGCAGATGACCTATCCCGAGGCCCTGCGCTGGCTGGCCAACAAGTATCACATCGAGATACACGAGCGCGAGCTGAGCGACCGCGAGAAAGAGGAACAGAGCCAGCGCGAGTCGATGTTCATCGTCAACGGCTGGGCCGCAACCTACTTCGAGGACCTGCTGCACAACCATGCCGACGGCATCGCCATCGGCATGCAGTATTTCCGCAGCCGCGGCTTCCGCGACGATGTCATCCGCAAGTTCCAGCTGGGCTACGACCTCCCCGACAAGTTTGTCCTGGCCCGCACGGCCCAGCAGAAAGGCTATAAGGAGGAGTTTCTGCTCAAGACCGGCATCTGCTACAAGACCGACCGCGGCGAGCTCATCGACCGCTATGCCGGGCGCGTGGTGTTTCCGTGGGTGGGCGTGAGCGGCAAGGTGGTGGGCTTCACCGCCCGCGTGCTCGACAGCCGCACCAAGGGGGTGAACCAGAAGTATGTCAACTCGCCCGACAGCGATATCTACCACAAAGACCACGAGCTCTACGGCATCTGGCAGGCCAAGAAGGCCATTGCCAAGGAAGACCGGGTGTATATGGTGGAGGGACAGGCCGACGTCATCTCGATGTACCAGTGCGGGGTGGAGAATGTGGTGGCCAACTCGGGCACGGCGCTGAGCCTGCACCAGATCCATACGCTGCACCGCTTCACCTCGAACATCACGCTCATCTACGACGGCGACGCCGCGGGCATACATGCCGCCCTGCGCGGTACCGACATGCTCCTCTCCGAGGGCATGAACCTCAAGATACTGCTGCTACCCGACGGGCAGGACCCCGACGAGTTTGCCCGCAGCCACACGGCGGCCGACTTCCGCCAGTATATCGACGACCATCAGCAAGACTTTATCCAGTTTAAGACCAACCTGCTGCTCAAGGGCGAGACCGACCCCAAGAAGCGGGCCGACGGCATCAACTCTATCGTGCAGTCGATATCGGTCATCCCCAACCAGATTCTGCGCGACACCTACATCCACGACTGCGCCCAGCGCATCGGCATCAACGAGGGAACGCTCATCAACCAGATGAACAACTTCATACGCAGCCGCAACAGCGCTGTGCCAGGTGCCGCACAGGCCGGCATCAGCGTGGGCCCGGCACCACAGCCCAACACCGGAGCCCAGCCCTCGGGGCCCGCGGCCGCGGCCTTGCAGCCCGACAAGAAGGTGGAGCGCATGATAGCGCAGATGCTGGTGCGCCACGGCGAGAAGGTGATCTTTGAGAACGTGGAGGACGAAGACGGACAGCTACACAACCTCACCATCGCCCAATATGTCAGCTACAGCCTGGGGGCCGACGGGCTGTCGTTCCACAACGACGTGTACAACCGCATACTGGCCGAGGCGGCCGAGCAGAGCCTGCGGCCAGACTTCAAGGCCGAGCCCTACTTTCTGCACCACGACGACATTGCCGTGAGCCAGATGGCCACTGACCTCTCGGCCGACCGGTATCACCTCTCCAGGCTCAAGGGCGGAGAGCCCATGAGCCCCGAGGACCTCAGACTCAAAGAGGCCGCCGAGAGAGACGAGCTGCGCAACCAGACCGTACACATGCTGCTCGACTTCAGGATGGACTATGTGGAACAGCACCTCAAGGACCTGCAGATGCAGATGCGGCAGGTGGCCAACGACATGGAGCAGCTCAGGAAACTGATGGAAGAATATCAGGACATGCAGACCATACGCAACAGCATCGCCCGGCAGCTGGGCAACAACATCATTGTGTGAGCAGGAGACAGGCTCCTACAGCAGTATAACGACAACCCTCTAGGGCGACAACAGGTGGCACCCGTCGGCGTGCTTAGCAGAAATGCAAACCTATTGTCGCCTTTTCTTTATTTGGCTGCAACGGTCTTGCAACATGGTGTGGCTAGCTTTGCACTGTCTTTTGGCCAAGGACGAAAACGAGTATTAACCATTCCATCAAACAGAAGCAACATGGTACACATGAACCAACTAAGAAAGATCGTATTTTCCACTCTAGTCCTGACCTCGGCAGCAGGCAGCGCCAGCGCCCAGAGCATAGGGTCGCTCAACCCGGCCGACTACACGGTGCCCACCTGGACCAAGCTCGTGGGGGCCTACAAGCAGCTGCAGTCGGCCCAGACACCCTACAGCATCAATATGGCAGTCAATGGCGACCCGCGCACAAGGGTGGGCTTCAACTGGTTTACCAATCCCACCGGCGAGGCCGGTGAGGTGCAGGTCGTGGAGAAAGCCGGGGCCCAGGAGGCCGACTTCGCCGCCGCCGGCGTGCTGACCTTCAAGGCCGACAAGCGCGACGCCACGCTCAACTACTACAGCAGCAAGAACCAGGAGGAGATCGACCGCACCGGCATACAGGTGGGCGAGACGCGCAGCTACACCGCACACAAGAGCGTGGCCACCGGCCTGAAGCCCGGCACCACCTATTCGTTCCGCGTGGGAAGCAGTGCCGCATGGAGTGCCATCGGCAGCTTTACCACAGCCAGAGACGACAAGAACAGCTTTTCTTTCATCTATATCACCGACACCCAGGCCAACACGGCCGACATGTTCGACATCAGCCAGAAAACCGTACACCGGGCCTTCAGCCAGGTGCCCGATGCCGGTTTTCTGCTTTGCAACGGCGACTTTGTAGAGACCTCGGGCTCCAAGAACTCGGAGTGGGAGTGGGAACAGTGGTTCGCCACCATGCAAGACTGCTGGATGAAGACACCCATCGTGGCCGTGCAGGGCAACCACGACACCAGCTCGAACAACAATTTCAGCCTCCACTTCAACACCGACACCACCTTCAACACCCGCCAAGGTGTGGTACCCACAGCCATGAACGGCACCGTCTACTCGTTTGTCTATGGCGATGCACTCTTCCTGGTGGTCAACTACGAAGACTGGAGCAAGGAAGGATACTTCCAGTCGCTGGCCCAGTGGATGAGCGAAGAGGTGGCCAAATACCCCAATGTGAAATGGCGCATCGCCACCTACCACAAGTGTATGTTCACCGGCAGCCGCTCGCACCAGAGCGACAAGGATGCCGTGGCCGTGCGCGAGGCCATGCTGCCGGTGTTCGACAAGCTCAAGATCGACCTGGCCCTGCAAGGCCACGACCATATCTATGAGGTGGTGGGTCCGGTGGTCAACAGCAGCAAGAAGCTCGACGAGGGCGCCATCCAGGAGCTGGTCGACGTGACCGGCGGTATGCGCGAGAACATGACCGGCAAGCAGGGCGGCGTGTACAACGTGGCCAACGGCACACTCTACTTCCTCAACAACTCGGCCGGCAAGAAGAAGTATGAACCGCGCGACGAGGAGCAGATGGCCAGCGAGGAGGCCGTGACGCAGGTGCCCAACTACTGGGGGCTCTTCTCGGGTAAGTTCGGTCAGACCGGCGAGCCCACCTTCAGCGCCGTCACCGTGACCACCGATACCATCGCCATCACCACCTATACCGTCGACGGCAATGGCAAGGCCACTGAGTTCGACAGCTTCAAGGTGGTGAAGAATGCCACTGCAAACAGCATAGACAATGCCGTGAGCAACGCCGTGAGCATGGACGTTGATGCCAACCGCAACATTGTGGTGGAGGGCATCAATCCCGAGAAGATTGAGCTCTTCGACCTTAACGGCGTGCTTCGCAGCCAGTCTGTATCGGCCAAGTCGCTCGACGCGTCGGCCATGGCCAAAGGGGCCTACCTTGTAAAGGCCACGGCCGCCGGACATATCTACACCAAGAAGATTGTGCTCTGACCCGATCTCATGGCACGGGTGTAGGCATAGCCCCCGTGTCATCGCAGTAAGCCCTCCGTTTCTCATTCCCTTGCGGCGGGCTTGCCTCCCTTGCACGACGTATCATCCTCCTTTCGGGGGAGATGCCTCGTGCATTTTTTATGTCATGTCGGTGGGCAGGGCCAATGCCTACATTCTGCAGTGTTCATTAATTTTAGGTTAATTTTCTTTCCCGTTACACCTATTATTATTATATTTGTAAAATGAAAGCATGACATGTAAACAGAAAGAATGGCAGAACTGGTGTTCATCATCCTCTTTTGGGCTACGCTATTCATCATAGCCTTTGTCTTCATCCCATTGTGGCGCAGACGCCACGATGCCGGTGCAGGGCTCTATGTGCGCAGTCAGGACGACAACAAGCTCAGCGTGAACTATGCCCTCAAGCAGCTCAACTGCAAGGTGCGGTGGGAGAACGACCACGATGACCTCATCGCACGATACGAGTACCAGAGCGGTTTCTACCGCATCACGCTCGAGAAAGACTCGCCATACGTGCGGCTGATCTATTCGTTTATCTTCGAGACCGACCTTGCCAACCTGGAGATCGTGCGCAATGTTATCAACCAGTGTAACCTTTATACCGAGACCAGCAGGCTGGTCTATTCCATCAACGAGAAGTCGGGTGTGGTCAACGTGCACATCGTCAGCGCCCTGCTCATCTCCGACAGCACCGTGAGGGAGGTGCTCGAGCGGGCCATGCGCAACGCGTTCAAATGGCAGACCATCTTCGTGCGGAAGTTCAACGACCTGGAGGCTGATGGCAAGCATGTGCTCAACCGCGACCAGGAGAAGGCCTCGGCCTCATGGCTGCGTGAGGTTTTCCTGCTGCGCGAGCAGGAGATGATGCACCAGGATGCCGGACCGGAGTGGCATGAGAGCCAGGTCGACCCCGTACGCCTGAGCCGTCTGCTGGCTACGGCCATGGGATTGACCGACGTCGTGCCGGCAGCTCTCACCCTTACCCGCGGCACCGAGACGCACGTGATAGACGATGCCGACGACATTCTCAACTACGACATCAGCAGTGTGCTGGTGGAGGGAGACACCTTTGCATACCCTTCTGCCATGGCGCAGCTCGACTTCTACGACCCGCGCAACCCGGTGAAGCTGCGGCGGCTGGCCTTGCTCTTCGAGCAGGATGTCCAGACGCCCGACACGCTCTACTACCGCGTCACGCTGGCCTTGGCACCCCTGGCCATCGACATCGACCACTCGGCTGACGGCTCCGAGACGCAGCGCATGATGAGCAGCGTGCTCGTGGGCTACGACCTCACGCCCTCTGACCAGCGCCTCAAAGCCTTCCGTTACCTCTGGAAAGAAGCCCTGGCCAAACAGAAGACGGGCAACACCCAGGAGATGAGCGACGACGAGCGGCTGCTCTGCGAAGTGCAGAGTCCGCACCTGGCCATGAAGGTGCAGCGCGGCAAGGCGCTGTACGAGCAGAAGCGATTCTACGAGGCGGCCCTGCTGCTCGAAGATGCCTTTGTCACCATGCAGGGTATGCTCGACAGCCGCAGCTATCAGACCCAACAGGCGTTCTACGAGATATGCTACCTCGTGGGTTCGTGCTATGTCAATCTGCGCCAGTATCAGCGGGCATGCTATTACCTGCAGCTCACCCTGCCCCTGCGCCGCATCACCTATACCGAGGCTTACATCAACTGCCTGGTCAACGGCAACGACTTCAGGGCCATGGCCATTATCAACGAGTTGCTCTTCGACTTCCAGCTCATGGAGGAGGAAGAGGGTGCCGATGCGACAGTAGCTGAGAAGCGCACCCAGAACTCATTTGTCAGCTTCCTCAAGCGCCGCAAGGCCTTCCTATTGGTGAGGCAGGGTAGCTACGACGAGGCCGAGATGTTGCTCAAGCAACTGCTCGACGACCCCGAGAACAGCTATTTCGCGCTGAAGGAACTGGCGTATATACAAAAGAAAAAGGAGAAATAAACGTATGTATTATATCGAGAAACATTTTGAGATCTCGGCCAGCCACCGCCTTACGCTCTCGTATGAGAGCAAGTGTGCGCGTGTGCATGGCCACAACTGGCATGTTACCGTGTATTGCAAGGCGCGTGAGCTCAACCAGGACGGCATGGTGGCCGACTTCGGGCACATCAAGCAGCAGATCCACGGACTGCTCGACCATGCCGACCTCAATGCGGTGCTGCCCTTCAACCCCACGGCCGAGAACATTGCGCGGTGGATTGTAGACCAGGTGCCCACGTGCTACAAGGCGCGCGTGCAGGAAAGCGACGGCAACGTGGCATGGTATGAGGTCGATGAGTGACGGTGGCGAGGCTATGGCTTACAAGGTAAACGATATCTTCTACAGCCTGCAGGGCGAAGGCCATAACGCCGGGCGCGCGGCAGTGTTCGTGCGCTTCAGCGGGTGCAACCTGCGATGCCCGTTCTGCGACACCGACTTCGCGGCCTACCGTGAGATGACCGCCGAAGAGATTGTGGCGCAACTGCGACAGCATGCCGCTGCCGAGCCTGCTGTAGATCGACTGCTCTGCGTGCTCACTGGGGGCGAGCCTACGTTGCAGGTCGACGAGGCTTTGGTGAGTCGCCTGCACGAGGCCGGCTACGAGGTGGCGATGGAGAGCAACGGCACCAAGGAGCCGCCGGCTAACCTCGACTGGCTCACCGTGTCGCCCAAGGAGCGCACGGTGGTGACGCGTTGCCACGAGCTCAAGGTGCTCTTCGACGGCCAGGACGAGGTCAGCGACCACGGCATACAGGCCGACTACTACTACCTGCAGCCCTGCGACGTGGGCGACAGTCGCCGCAACGCGCAGATCACCGAGGCCTGCGTGGCCTACATCAAGACGCATCCGCGCTGGCGCCTCTCGCTGCAGACACACAAGCTGGCTAACTTCAAGTAGCGGTGCCGGGCACGGAGACAACAAGAGATAGCCATGATATACCTGCATTGGATATGGGTCTTTGCCTATGCGATTGTCACCATAGGCGTCATGCTGAAAGTGCTGATGGACAACCGTCAGCCCTCCAAGACCATGGCCTGGCTGCTGGTATTGTGGTTCCTGCCCCTGCTGGGTATCGTGCTCTATTTTTTCTTTGGGCAGAATACCCGCAAGGAGCGCTTCATCAGCCAGCGGTCGCTTGATCAGTTGACCAAGCGGTCGATGACCGAGTTTGCCGAACAGCGCAACCTGCGGCTGCCCGCAGCCCACCAGCCGCTCATGCGCCTGTTCCAGAACCAGAATATGGCGTTGCCCTTCAAAGACAACGAGGTGAAGATTTTCACCGACGGCTATGCCTTCTTCCCGGCCCTGCTGCGCGAGATCAGCAAGGCTGAGGACCATATCCACATCGACATCTTTATCTTCAACGACGACGAACTGGGCAGGCTCATCGCCGATGCGCTCATCGACAAAGCCCGGCAGGGCGTGGAGGTGAGGGTCATCTACGACGATGTGGGCTGCTGGCGCGTGGGCAATGCCTTCTTCGAGCGGATGCGCGACGCGGGTATCGAGGTGCATGCGTTCATGCCGGTGAAGTTTCCGGCCTTCACCTCGAAGGTCAACTACCGCAACCACCGCAAGCTGATCATCATCGACGGCACGGTGGGATTCATCGGCGGCATGAACTTCGCCACCCGCTATGTCAAGGGCACGGGCCGACAGGCATGGCGCGACACCCACCTGCTGGTGAGGGGCGGCGCTGTGTATGGCATACAGCGTGCCTTTCTGGTCGACTGGTATTTTGTCGACCGCACACGTCTTTCCGACCGCAAGTACTATCCCGACATCGACCCGAGCATCAGCAACAACTGCCTGGCACAGGTGGTGACGAGCAGTCCGGTGTCGCCCTGGCCCGACATCATGCAGGGCTATGTGCGTGTGTTGCTGGAGGCCAAGCGCTATGTGTACATGGAGAGCCCCTATTTTCTGCCTACCGAACAGATTCTCTTCGCCATGCGCACGGCGGCGCTGGCCGGCGTCGACGTGCGGCTGATGCTGCCGTTGAAGGGCGACTCGAAGGTGGTGGAGTGGGCCGGCCGCTCTTACGTCATGGAGACGCGCAAGGCCGGTGTGAAGGTGTATTTCTACAAGGCAGGATTCAACCACTCCAAACTGATGGTGAGCGACGACAGCGTCTCGACCTGCGGAAGCACGAATGTCGATTTCCGCAGCTTTGAGCACGACTTTGAATCAAACATCTTTTTCTATGATGAGGGAATGGCGTTGCGCATGAAGGCACTCTTCATGAACGACCTGAAGCACTGCGTACCCATACACGAAGTACGCAAGGTAGGCAAGCGCCCCTTCCTGCAACGGCTGGGAGAGAGCGTCATCCGGCTGCTCAGTCCGCTGCTTTGAGCGGCCTTTGAGCGGCAATATATCAAATGCAAAGAGAAGGACGGCTTGAGCGCAAAAGAGCTCAGGTCGCCTGATTGAGGGCGTCAGTCTTGTTCTGGTGCCGCGGATGGCTCGTTGACGGCGTTGCCGAAGATGCTGAAGTTGACACTGCCGTAGTTACGATGCTCCACAAAATGAGGATGAGCGGAGAAGTCGTTCGTCTTGCCATGCTCAAAGACGAACACGCCGTCGGCCTTGAGTAGCTGGTGCTCGAAGATGAGGTCGGGCAATGTGGCAAGTTGCTCGAGGGCGTAAGGAGGGTCGGCAAAGATGAAGTCGAACTGCTGGTGGCACGATTTCAGGAATCTGAACACGTCGCTCCGGATAAGGATGTTGCGGTCGGTGCCGATCTTCTGCATGCACTGGCCGATGAACCTCACATGGTCGCGGTCGGCCTCCACGCTCACCACCTGGCCGCAGCCGCGCGAGAGCAGCTCCAGCGAGATGCTTCCTGTGCCGACAAAGAGGTCGAGCGCCACAGCCCCCTCGAAGTCGAGGTAGCGGTTCATCACGTTGAAGATATTCTCCTTGGCAAAGTCGGTGGTAGGCCGCGCCTTGAAGGTGCGGGGAATGTCGAAATGCCTGCCTTTGTATATTCCGGTAATGATTCTCATGTGGCGTCAGGTAAGATATAATGTCATTAAGTCGAGGGTGATGCCCTTGATGGCGGTCATGGGTGCCCGGTTGAAGTCGGCCGCGGGGTTGATGGTGGTCACCTTCTCCACGTATGCCTTCAGCTCTTTCATGAGCTGTTCCTTGTTGGGAATGTTACCCGAGAGGTATAGCTCGTCTTTCTTCTGGTCGAGCACCAGTTGTTGCCACACGAAGAGGATGAAATAAGCGGCATCCTGTGTGTGTTTGGCCTCGAACTGGTTGCTGAAGATAAACCTGTTGCGTTCGAAACTGAAGATTTCGAGCACGTTGTCGTGGAAGTGGGCATACAGTTTCCGGCGGTTGCCGATGAAGCTGCGGCGGTGGAGGTATGCCCATACGGGCCGCATCATCGTGATGAACTTCACGTCGTCGTAATGGTCGTCGACCACCAGTTTCAGGTCTTTGTTGACGGCAAAGAGTGCCACGGCATTGAGGTCGGGCAAGATGTTGGCCATGACCGCACACCCTTCGGTGCTTGGGAAACTGTGCATATAGAGCAGTTCGATGTCCGCCTCCTTGTATTCCTCGATGGGAATGAGCAGCACGGGCGAGTCGATGAGCACCTGGGCGCGATGAGTGTCATGGCGCAGGAGGTCCACTGTCTTGAAAGCCTCACGCAGGTTGGCAGCCATCGATACGCCACTCTTGGTGGTGAAAGGCTGGTAGTCGACCTGCTCGTCGGTCTCTTTGTTGGCGATGGCAAAGGCCAGCGAGCCCTTGCTCACGCGGATTGTCATTCTGTGTGTCATGATGCGCGTCGTTTGTTAGGTTCTCATTCCCAGTTGCCGGCGTTGTTGTTGGGTTGGACGATATCGCCGATTTTCAGTCCGGGGTAGCGTCCTGCCGCCGAGGCCTCCTCAATGAGGTTGGCCACCGAGTTGGCATCGAGGCCACTGAGGAACTGCTCATAGCGTGCCCCGCACTCCATGAGCGGTATCTGCTGCCCGCTCTTGCCGATGATGGTGGTGACGGTGAGGGCGAAGGGTTTCCGGTCGGAGTAGGGGATGTATCTCAGCGAGTCGGCCAGCAGTCCGGCCCTGATAAGTCGTCCGAAGTCGGCGGTATAGGTTCCGTTGCGGGCCTTGTAGCGTTCCTCGGCCGTGTGTATGGCCACCAGTCGCTGCTTCACCATCTGCTCACGCTTGGTGCGCTCGCGGTCGAAGCGCACGGGTGCGTTGATGCTCAGGAAGCAGACCAGTGTAAGCAGCAGGACACATGCCACGAGCAGATAATTTTGTTTGAAGCCGACTTTCATCATCCTATCCTCTGTCTTTTCTTTTCCTTGGCAAAACAATAACCAAGTTTCATGCAAAGGTACAACAAAGAAATGAAAGTGTGGGCTTTATTTGAAAAGAAAGTTGCAGCACCCGTTCCACAGCATCTTTGCAGACCGCCGCGATAACGGCAGATGGCCGGGACTGGCTGAAAAGTGGATGTGCATTGTATATTTTGTGGCCTGATTGCTTGACGGCTTCACAGAAAAACCATATATTTGCATGACCGCTTCGGCGTTCATCCATTATCACAGGCACATTGAACAAGACAGAATTCATATACCGCATTGTCCAGGATTTCGGTTTCATACCTACCTCCGACCAGCAGCACGCCTTGCAGACCTTCGCCACGTTTCTGGCCGACAGGCATCCGCAGAGCGTCATGGTGCTGCGTGGCTCGGCCGGTACGGGCAAGACCTCGCTCGCCGGAGCCATGGTGCGCACCCTGGCCCGGCTGGGCCAGAAGCTCACCCTCATGGCTCCCACCGGCCGGGCAGCCAAGGTGTTCTCGCTCAACAGCGGCATGACGGCACACACCATCCATCGCCGCATCTACCGTGAACGGGCCTACCAGGGCCTCGGCGGGCAGTTCAACCTCAACGACAACCGCTATCACGACATGCTCTTCATTGTCGACGAGGCCTCGATGGTCAGCAGCCAGGCAGCCTTCGGGGAGTCGGCCTTCGGTTCGGGGAGCCTGCTCGACGACCTCATCAAATATGTGTACAGCGGCGAGAACTGTCGCCTGTTGCTCATCGGCGACAAGGCACAGCTGCCACCCGTGGGCGAGGCCGAGGCCCCGGCGCTGGCCGGCGACGTGCTGATGGGCTACGGGCTGCGCGTCTACCAGTGCGACCTGAACGAGGTGCTGCGCCAGAGCGGCGACTCGGGCATACTCTATAATGCCACCATCATCAGGCAGATGATTACCCACGACGAGGCCACGGCCTTGCCGCGCATCAGGTTCCAGGGCTTTGCCGACGTGGTGATGGTGCCCGGCGACGAGCTCATCGAGAGCCTGGCCTCAAGCTATGCGCAGGTGGGGCTTGACGAGACACTGGTGGTGACACGTTCCAACAAGCGTGCCAACGTCTACAACCAGGGCATCCGCAACATGGTGCTCGACCGTGAGGAGCAGCTCTGTGCGGGCGACATGCTCATGGTGGTGCGCAACAACTACAGCGTCGCCGCACTCGCCGCGGCCTCACCGAAAGGAGCGGGTGGGGGCGAGGCGCCACCCTTCACCTTCTTGGCCAATGGCGACCGTGCCCGCGTGCAGCGTGCCCGCAACTTCAGGGAACTCTATGGTTTCCACTTCGCCGACGTGTGGCTGCAGTTCCCCGACTACGACGACTACGAGGTGCAGACCACCCTTATCATGGACTCGCTGACCACCGATGCCCCCGCCCTCACCCGCGAACAGAGCGAGCAGCTGTACCAGCAGGTCATGGAAGACTATGCCGACATCCCCACCAAGGCCGAGCGGCTGAGGGCGCTGCGGCAGGACACCTATTTCAACGCCCTGCAGGTGAAGTTTGCCTACGCCGTCACCTGCCACAAGGCACAGGGCGGACAGTGGCAGCATGTGTACGTCGACCAGGGCTATATGACCGACGACATGCTCACACCCGACTATATCCACTGGCTCTATACAGCCTTCACGCGTGCCACCGACAAGCTCTTCCTGGTCAACTGGCCAGCCAACCAGCGCGAGTAGGGCTGAGGCAGGGCATCGTCGTCATGGTCGCCCGGTCTGCCTGCAAGAGCGAGCAGATAGGGGGGCAGGTCCTGCAGCAGTATGTTTTTTTTGGCTTTTCAGCGTAATATTTTGCATGAAAAGCCATGACGAACCATCTTTTTCCTTATTTTTGCAAGTAAACAACAATCAACACTATGCCCGAGAATGATAATAAGCAGGCAGCTGGACAGTTGCTGGATGTAAGAATGGAGTATACGCCGAAGGTGAACTATGCCATGTCGCTGAACGGTGTGCGGTATTTTGACTTTATCGACTTAAAGAACACTGGCGACGAGCCGTTGCACAACGTCAGGGTAACGCTCACCGGCGAGATGGTGGAGGCTGCCGAGACCATGCTTGAGGTGTTGCCCGCAGGCGAGACCGTCCACGTGACCAACCTTCAGATCAAACCCGACATCGACAAGCTGTCGGCACTGACCGAGAGCATCGAGACGCAGGTGCTGTTGCAGGTGTGTACAGCCGACGCGCAGCTCTTCTCGCAGAGCTATGCCCTGCGCCTGCTGGCCTTCGACGAGTGGCCCGGTGCCGGCGTGCTGCCCGAGATGCTGGCGGCCTTCGTCACGCCCAATGCCACCGCGGTGCCGCGCGTCAACGTCAATGCTGCCAAATACCTGGAGCAGCTCACGGGCTCGAGTGCCCTTGACGAGTATCAGACGCAGGACCCCAACCGGGTGCGGGCGCAGGTGGCCGCCATCTACGAGGCCCTGCGCGCCGAGGGCATCGTCTACAGCGCCCCCCCCGCCTCGTTCGAGAAAGACGGCCAGCGTGTGCGCCTGGCCGACCGCGTGCTGACCGAGAAGCTCGCCACCTGCCTCGACTCCACCCTGCTCTTTGCCTCGTGCATGGAGGCGGCAGGCATCCACCCGTTGCTGGTGCTGTTCAAGGGGCATATCTTCGTGGGCGCCTGGCTCACCAACAACCGCTACCCGCAGATGGTGGGCGATGATGCCTCATTCCTGCTCAAGGCCTCGGCCGACGGCATCAACGAGGTGGTGCTCGTAGAGACGACCTGCATCTGCAGCTCCGAGGCTATCGGTTTCGAGCAAGCCGTACAGAAGGCCGAGGCCACGCTGCGTGCCGACGAGCAGGCTTTCAGGCTCTTCGTCGACGTGGCGCGGTGCAGGCTCAACGGCATTCGTCCCATCCCCCTGCAGCTCAGCGGCGGACAGTGGGTGGTGCCCGCCGAGGGCTTGAAGCATGACAAGGCTCAGCTTGAGGTGAAGGAACAGCAGACCATCGACATCGCCATGACCGACGATACGGCATCGCTCACGCGCCAGCAAATATGGGAGCGCAAGCTGCTCGACATCTCGCTGCGCAACGCCCTCATCAACATCCGCGTGTCGTCGCGCATCATCCCCTTCGTCTCCTTTCAGCTGGAGACACTCGAAGACCATCTGCAGCAAGACGAGGAGTTCACCGTCATGCCCTCGCCCATTGCCAAGCAGGAGCCCGGCGAGTGGGGCATCTACGACTCTTCGCTCTATAAGGACAAGCTCGAGAAGCAGGTCATCGACGGCCTGCAGAGCAAGACGCTCATCTCATACCTCACCGACACCGAACTGTCGAACGTGCAGAAGAACCTCTTCCGCGCCTCGCGCACCGCCCTTGAGGAGAACGGTGCCAACTCGCTGTTCCTCGTGATGGGACTGATGAAATGGTTTGAGACCGAGAAGAGCGTGCGGCCGCGCTACGCCCCAATCCTGCTCATGCCCATCGACATCGTTCGCAAGGGTTCCAACGGCTATGTGCTGCGCCGCAGGGATGAGGACCTCATCCTCAACACCACCCTGGTGGAGATGCTCAAGCAGCAATATGGCATCAACCTCGGCCTGCTCGACCCTCTGCCCGAGGACGAGCATGGCGTGGATGTGAAGAAGATACTGACCGTGGTGCGCTCGACGCTCAAGGACCACAAGGGCTGGGACGTGCTCGAGGAATCGTTGCTCGGCCTGTTCTCGTTCAACAAGTTTGTGATGTGGAACGACATCCACAACAATGCCGATGCCCTGCGCAAGAATCCCGTCATCGAGTCGCTCATCGAGAAGAGAATCGTGGGTCTGGTACCTGCCGAAGGTGCCCAGGCCGACGCCGCAGCTATCGACCGCGTGGAGGAGCCGGGCGACTTCGCCATCCCCATGGATGTCGACTCCTCGCAGATGGAGGCCGTCATCGACTCGGGCAAAGGCCAGAGCTTCATTCTCTACGGCCCTCCCGGAACGGGCAAGAGCCAGACCATCACCAACATGATTGCCAACGCGCTCTACCACGACAAGCGGGTGCTCTTCGTGGCCGAGAAGATGGCGGCATTGTCGGTGGTGCAGAAACGACTGAAGAAGGTAGGACTGGAGCCGTTCTGCCTGGAGATGCACTCCAACAAGGCCACCAAGACACACCTGCTCGACCAGCTCGACATGGCGCTCAACGTCACCCACTACCAGAAGCCCGAGGAGTTTGCCGCGGCATCGAAAGAGCTCTTCGAGCAGCGCAAGAAACTCATCGGCTACATGGATGCCCTGCACCGCAAGCACGCCAACGGCCTGTCGCTCTACGATTGCATCACCCGTTACATCGACATCGACGGCGACGAGGTGCAGCTGCCGGCCGACCAGGTGGGCAAGCTCAATGCCCAGACGGTGGCCGCGATGGCCGAGGGCGTGACCGCTCTCGACACCGTGTTTGCCATCACGGGCCATCCCTCTGCCAGTGCGCTGCGCGGGCTCACCGTGCGGCAGGTGTCGGGCGAGGCCGCCGCGAAGCTCAGCCAGACAGTCAAGGCGCTGCAGACGGCCCTGCCCCAGGCCAAAGAAGCGGCCAGTGGCTTTGCCACTCAGTATGCCCTCGACGTGCCGCAGACCGTAGGCGGGGTGCGCAGCCTTGCCGCCCTCATCGACCGCTGGTTGGCCCTGCTCGGCCGCGACCGGCGCAACCGACAGCTGCATCAGCAGATTGCAGGGCAGTACACCGAGAACATCTTCACCCGCAACGTGGCGCAGATGAAACAGGCCTGGAAAGAGGTGGAAGACAAATGGTTTCTGCCCCGCTTCTTTGCGCGCCGTTCGTTCGTGGGCGACCTCAAACAGTTCAACCCTTATATGAAAAAGGAGAGCGTGCCCGAGCTCATTGCCAACCTGGAGAAATACGAGGCCGAGGGCACGGCGGTGGACGAGGAGGCCAAGGCTTTCTCGAAGACCTGCCGCATCTCCGCCGCCCAGCTGCTGAGCGTCTCGGAGCAGCAGCAGGCCGACATCGAGACCACGGGCACAAGGCTGAAGGCCCTGCTGACGCTGCTCGATGCCGACACCGCAGCCTTTGCCTTCGACATCGATGACCTGCAAGAGCTGGCCGACCGTCTGCCCGGCTACCTCGCCAACACCGACAAGCTACGCGACTGGTACCAGTGGAGCCTGCGCAAGGACGAGCTCAAGAAGCAGCATGCCGAGGCTGTCATCGCCTATATCCTCGACAACGGCGCGCCCGGCAGCGAGGCCTCGCTGGCCATGCAGAAAGGCATCTACCACCAGCTGGCCATGCAGGGTATCGACGCTGAGCCCCAGCTGCAGCTGTTCAACGGCCTGCTCTTCGAAGACCAGATCAAGAAATACAGGCAGCTGGCGGCCCAGTTCAGCGAGCTCACCAAGAAGATGCTCTACTACCACCTGGCATCCAAGATCCCCTCGCTCACCATCGAGGCCGCCAACTCGTCGGAGATCGGCATACTCAAACGCTACATCGCCTCGAAGGGACGTGCCGCCACCATCCGCAAGATCATCGACCAGATACCCACCTTGCTGCCCAAGCTGTGTCCCTGCATGCTGATGTCGCCGCTCAGCGTGGCACAGTATATCGACCTCGAGCAGGAGAAGTTCGACCTCGTGATCTTCGACGAGGCCTCGCAGATGCCCACCTCCGAGGCCGTGGGAGCCATCGCACGCGGCAAGGCACTCATCGTGGTGGGCGACCCCAAGCAGATGCCGCCCACCAGCTTCTTCAGCAACACGGCCACCAGCGACGACGAGATGGAGAACGAGGACATGGAGAGCATCCTCGACGACTGCATCACCCTGTCGATGCCCAGCCGCTACCTCACCTGGCACTACCGCTCCAAGCACGAGTCGCTCATCGCCTTCTCCAACCAGGAGTATTACGAGGGCAAGCTATATACCTTCCCCTCGGTCGACGACCGTGTGTCGAAGGTGACGCTCAGACCCGTGGACGGCACCTACGACTACGGCCGCACACGCAGCAACAAAGCCGAGGCCGAGGCCATCACCGCCGAGGTGATACGCCGCCTGCAGCTGCCGCAAGACCAGCAGCACAGCCTGGGCGTGGTGGCCTTCTCGAAGGTGCAGCAGAACCTCATCGAGGATATGCTCACCGAGGAACTGGCCAAGCACCCCGACCTGGAGAAGCTGGCCTACGACGTGGAGGAGCCCATCTTCATCAAGAACCTGGAGAATGTGCAGGGCGACGAGCGCGACATCATCCTCTTCTCGGTGGGCTACGGCCCCGACAAGACCGGCAAGGTGAGCATGAACTTCGGTCCGCTCAACAATGCCGGCGGCGAGCGGCGCCTCAACGTGGCGGTGTCGAGGGCACGCTACGAGATGGTGGTGTTCTCGACGCTCAAGCCCGAGCAGATCGACCTGAGCCGTTCGAAGGCCAAGGGTGTGGAAGGCCTCAAGGCGTTCCTCGAGTTTGCCGACCGTGGCCGACTGGCCGTCAACGCCCAGCAGGTGAAGGTGGCGCAGGAGAGCGAGCTCATCGACGACCTGGCCGTGGAGCTCGAGCGCCAGGGCTACAAGACCGACAAGCAGGTGGGACGGTCGCACTTCAAGATCGACCTGGCCGTGCTCGACCCACGCAACCAGCAGACCTACATCATGGGCATCATGACCGACGGCAAGGGCTACTACGAGACCAAGACCCAGCGCGACCGCGAGATCTGCCAGCCCAGCGTGCTCAAGATGCTGAGCTGGAACATCATGCGGGTGTGGTCGGTCGACTGGTTCGAGAACCGCCAGCGCGTAGTCGAGCGCATCGTGAGTGTGCTCAAGGACCTGGAGGCCGGCAAGGAGGCTGCTGAGGAGCCTGCGCCCAAGCTGGCCAAGTTTGTGGCGGCAGACATGAAACCCGTCGAGGCCGTCAACCCGCACGCCATTCCCTACGAGGCCGCGCCGGCACCACGCATCACCCGACTGGGCGACCTGGAGTATGTGCTCACGCAGGGCGACAGGGTCAAGGCCTTCTTGCAGAAGGTGGTGGAGGTGGAGCAGCCCGTCACCCTGGGCTATCTCTGCAAGCGCGTGGTGCAGACCTGGGGACTGACGCGTGTCACGCCGCGCCTGCAGACCATGGTGCGCCAGCAGCTCGACTTTGTGTTCGTCGACACCCACGACCTCGACAATCCCTATTACTGGATGAACCGCGACGCCGCCGAGGGCTACGACAAGTATCGCGTCGACTCGGGTCGCGACATCACCGAGGTGCCGCTCGTCGAGATTGCCAATGCCATGCGCTATGCCGTGGAGCAACAGGTGAGCCTGTCGATGGACGACCTCGAGCGGCAGGTGTCTAAGATGATGAGCTTCGGCCGCATGGGAACCAAGGTGAAAGGCCAGGTGGAGAAGGCCCTCGAGATGCTGATGCTCGAGCATGTGATCAAGCTCGACAACGGCATGGTGAGCCTCGATACCGACCGCTAACATCGGCGCCAGAGAGACCGACATCGGTCTCTCACGCACCGGCCTGCAAGGGCTCATGGCATGTACCTCACGTTGGGGTCGTGCCATGGGCCCTTTGTCGTTTTGCCAACTTTCCTTGTGATTCATGTAAAAGCATTGGTTTACTTCCGTTCACCCATAGCCCTGATGACCCGTAACCATCGTATTTCTCGTGCCTAACCATGGTGTTTAAGATGCCCATCCATTGCCTTTGTTCAGCTGCAAGGCAGTTGCCGCATTCTGCTTTGGTCTGTATAATAGTCTGCTTCGACTCGAAGCATGGTTTACTTCGAGTCGAACCAGACTTTACTTCGACTCGAATCACACGCTGCTTCCACTCGAACTACGCAACGGCTTGGCCTTGGCGATGGGACGGAAAGGTGCTTTAGGCGTCGTCGGTACAGCTTTTAGGGATGGTGAAAGGGGGCTCTAAAGGTCTGGATATTTGATGACTACTCGGAAGAATGGGCAGAGCTTATTTTGGCTAACCGCAACCATGCAAGAACGAAACGGAGGACATGAAAAACTATATGGTTCAAGAATTGGCGGCACTGCTGATGGTAGACGATGGAGAACTCTCCTTGGAAGAAGCATTGTCGATGGTTTTCAACTCTGAAACCTATCAAAAGCTATTGGGACAATAATACACGATTGTATTATCAAAGTCCAAGATATGTTTATGCTTATTTGGAGCATGAGTTGAAAACTGGGAGAATAGGATAAGACCCGCGAACGAGGACGATGACAACGTAGTGGATGGAGCATATCTTTATAAAAAGGTCGATCGCTGCCTGGCGATTGACTGCCGCGCATCTTCGGCGGCTATAGATTGAGCGGTTGCATGGCCTCGGTCTTGGCCTTGTAGATGTCGGGGGCCACGCGGCGGCCGCGCAGGCTGCGCACCTTGGGCATGTCCTCGAACCAGCGGTCGGAGGTGGTGTACCAGCCATAGCGGTCGATGTCGCGCACATCGCGCAGGTCGAGGGCAATCTTGCGGGCAAACTTGGGATTGACCGATGAGAGGAACCGGCGGCCGTCGTGCATCTCGATGGCCAGCACCAGATACTGACTGACGACGGTAGCCGAACCCGTATAGGCCTTTGGCACGCCTTTGGTGGAGGTCATCACCTGGATGTCCCATCCGTCACGGTTGAGCCGCTGCATCATGCCCCTGAACACCACGCCGTGGGGAGCGGTGTCTTTCACGCCGCTGCAGGCAATGCTCAGGTGGATCATCTCGTGCAGCAGCACGCTCTGGAATTGGTGCTCCGTCTGGTCGTAGTAGTTGCTCAAGTGAAGGGCAAAGTCGCTGTACTGGCTTCGCCCCATGCGCGTTTTGCGCTTGTACGACAGGGTGCCGAGACGTGTGCGCGAGTGCCCGATGCCGAAGCGGGGCACCGGCAGCAGGTCAGAGAAGTAGCGGGCGTTGAACCTTGCAAAATTGTTCTGCAGCCATTGGATGTCAATCTGCATGGTCAGTGGTTGTCTCGCGGGTGTTGTGCCGACGTGGTGGTGAGTCGGCCTACGATATATTCACTGCGTGTGCCGATGCGGAACTTGCCGCCCCAGATGCCTATGCCGCTCGACACATAATACTGCGTGCCCGACTTCTGCAATGGTCCGAAGGAGTCTTCGTACACGGCATCGGTAATCCAGCTGATGGGCCATATCTGTCCACGGTGCGTATGTCCGCTGAACTGGAAATCGATCTTGGCCCGCTCGGCCTCTTCGAGGTGGTAGGGCTGGTGGTCGAGGAGGATGGTGTAGCGGCTCGTGTCTACGCCCTGCATGAGTTGGGCAAGCGTCTTGCGGTGGGGGTTGGAGCGGTCGTCGCGCCCGATGATGTTCAGTCCGTCGATCACCACATGCCGGTCGCGCAGCAGGGTGATGCCGGCATCGTGGTAAAACTGGAGAGCCCCGGGTATGCCGCTGTAATACTCGTGGTTGCCCAGACAGGCCACCACGGGGGCCTTGAGGCGTCGGAAGGCGGCCGCCACGTTCTGCTGGAGGAGGGGCTGGATGTGTCCGTCGATGATGTCGCCGCCGATGAGGATGAGGTCGGGGTGCTCGACATTCACCAGGTCTACCCAGCGGTTGAACTCATCGACCTGGTTGGAGTAGCCCAGATGGAGGTCAGAGATCATCACCACGGTCATCGCTTTGGGCAGCGGTTTGGCGGTCTTCATCTCGATGGGTTGGCGCACCTTGTGCATGTAGTGCAGGTAGCCATAGGTGAAGACAGAGGTCAGCATCAGCAGCACGGTGAGCGTGCCCTTCCAGCTGTGGATGACGAAGGAGTGGGGCACAAGGTGCAGGGCGCGGCCCAGGTCGAGCAGAAGATAGAGCAGCACGGCATAGACCAGGATCATGATGCTCGAGGTGCCGATGTCATAGCTCGCAGCAGCCAGCGGCAGGGGCCAGCGGTCGAGGTTGAAGAGCCCGAAGTTGACGAAGAACAGCAGCACGCACAGCAGCATCACCGCCAGGATGGCGGCCTTGCTGATATTGGGCAACGGCAGGATATGCCACGTGCGCCAGAGCACATAGGCGATGCCCGACAGGGGCAGGGCCGTGAAAACGAGAATCCAGAGTTTGTTGACCATGGCTGCAAAGGTAACGAATAAATCCTAATGCGCGATGTGGAATAGAAGATAAAAAAGAAAGAGGATGGGCATTTCTTCTATGCACATCCTCTTTCTGTGATAAGTATATGGGCTGGCTAGGCTTTACAGTGCAGCCAGCTGCACGAGCTTGTCTACTGCTGCCGATAGGCCGTCGGCGTTCTTGCCGCCTGCCTGGGCATAGTGGGGCTGTCCGCCGCCGCCGCCCTGGATGAGCTTGGCGGCCTCGCGCACCATCTGTCCGGCGTTGAGACCGTGAGCCTTGACCATGTCTTCAGAGAGCATCACCGAGAGCATGGGCTTGCCCTCGTGCTGCGTGCCCAGCACACATACCAGACTGCCGTCCACCTGCTCGCGCACCTTGAAGACGACATCCTTGGCAGAGGCGGGGTCGAGGGGCAGCACGGCCTTCACCAGCTTCACGCCGTTCACCAGCTGTGCCTTCTCTGCCAATGCTTTGGCGGCACGGTCGACGGCCTGTGAGCGGAAGCCCTCAATCTCTCGCTTCATGGAGGCGTTCTCATCGATATATTTCTTAATGGCGGCCTTGAGGTCCTTGGCGTTGTTGAAGATGTCTTTCACAAACTTCAGCGTGTCCTCCAGAGCATACATGGCCTCCTCGCACTGCTGGCCCGTCATGGCCTCAATGCGGCGGATGCCGGCAGCCACCGAACTCTCAGACACAATCTTGAAGAAACCGATGCGGCCCGTGCTGGCAGCGTGGATGCCGCCGCAGAACTCGCAGCTGGGACCGAAGCGCACCACGCGCACCTTGTCGCCATATTTCTCGCCAAAGAGGGCTACGGCACCCATCTCCTTGGCTTCCTCAAGCGGCGTGTCACGATGCTCGTCGAGGGCATAGTCGTCGCGTATCATCTTGTTGACCAGTCGCTCCACCTGGCGCAGCTCCTCGTCGGTCACCTTCTGGAAGTGGGCGAAGTCGAAGCGCAGCGTGTCGGGGCTGACAAACGAGCCCTTCTGCTCCACGTGGTCGCCCAGCACCTGCTTGAGCGCATAGTCGAGCAGGTGGGTGGCGGTGTGGTTGGCCGCGCTGGCGTTGCGCTTGTCGGTATCCACGCAGGCCATGAAGTCGGCCGTGAGATCGCCAGGCAGCTGCTTCACGATGTGGATGCTCTGGTTGTTCTCGCGCTTGGTGTCGATGATGTCCACCGTCTCGGCATCTGAGACGAGCACACCCTGGTCGCCCACCTGTCCGCCCATCTCACCGTAGAACGGTGTGTGGTCGAGCACGAGTTCAAAGAACGTATTTTTCTTCTGGGTCACCTTGCGGTAGCGCAGGATGTGGCACTCGTGCTCGGTGTAGTCGTAGCCCACAAACTCCTGTTCGCCCTCCTTGAGCACCACCCAGTCGCCGTTCTCTACGACGGCAGCGTTGCGGGCGCGCTCTTTCTGCTTGGTCATCTCCTCGTCGAAGCCCTTGCCGTCGACGGTGAAGCCGTTCTCGCGGCAGATGAGCTCGGTGAGGTCGAGAGGGAAGCCGTAGGTGTCGAAGAGGCGGAAGGCGCTCACGCCGTCGAGCTCGGTCTTACCGTTGGCGCGAAGACGATCCATGCTGGCGGTGAGCAGCTGGATGCCCTTCTCCAGGGTGCGCAGGAAGCTGTCTTCCTCTTCCTTCATCACGCGGCAGATGAGTTCCTGCTGGGCAGGCAGCTCGGGGAAGGCTCCACCCATCTCGCGGGCCAGCACAGGCACGAGCTTATAGATGAAGGCCGACTTCTGTTCGAGGAACGTATAGGCGTAGCGCACGGCACGGCGCAGGATGCGGCGGATGACATATCCGGCCTTGGCATTGCCGGGCAGCTGTCCGTCGGCGATGGAGAAGGCCACGGCACGCAGGTGGTCGGCCACCACGCGCATGGCGATGTCGATCTTCTCCTGGTCGTTGGCGGCCTCACCATTGTCGCCCGTGGGCGTGGTGAACCCGTACTTGCGGCCAGAGAGGGCCTCGATCTCCTTGATGACCGGCTGGAAGATGTCGGTGTCGTAGTTGGAGTGCTTGTCCTGCAGCATGCGCACCAGTCGCTCGAAGCCCATGCCGGTATCGATGACATTCATCGACAGCGGCTCCAGCGAGCCGTCCGACTTGCGGTTGAACTGCATGAACACGATGTTCCAGATCTCGATGACCTGTGGGTCGTCCTGGTTGACCAGCTCGCGACCGGGCACCTTGGCCTTCTCCTCGGCCGAGCGCGAGTCGACATGGATCTCTGAGCAGGGGCCGCAGGGGCCGGTGTCGCCCATCTCCCAGAAGTTGTCGTGCTTGTTGCCGTTGATGATATGGTCGGCCGGCACGTGCTTGGCCCAGTAGCGGGCAGCCTCGTCGTCGCGTGGGATGTTCTCTTCGGGCGATCCCTCGAACACCGTCACATAGAGGTCTTCGGGGTTCAGGTGCAGCACGTCTACCAGATACTCCCAGGCATGGTCGATGGCACCCTCCTTAAAGTAGTCGCCAAAGCTCCAGTTGCCCAGCATCTCGAACATGGTGTGGTGGTAGGTGTCGTGCCCCACCTCCTCCAGGTCGTTGTGCTTGCCGCTCACGCGCAGGCATTTCTGCGTGTCGGCGCGCCGTCTCGGCTCGGGGTCTTTGGTGCCCAGGATGATATCCTTCCACTGGTTCATTCCTGCGTTTGTAAACATCAACGTGGGGTCGTCCTTGATCACCATCGGAGCCGAGGGGACGATGAGGTGTCCCTTAGACTCGAAGAATTTCTTGAACGAGTCGCGTATTTCGTTAGCTGTCATCATTTTGGTTATGCTTTTTTGTTGTTCTTGCCTTTTTTATAATTAGTTGCAAAGTTACTAAAAAGATTGCAGATAGGGGATTGTGGGTCTGATTAATTTGTAATCTCTTATTTTTTTTAAAATAAATGACGGTTCGGCACAGCCGTTGGCTACTTTTTGCTATCTTTGCAGAAAAGAGATGTGCCGCCCGGCCCATTGCACAGGTGTGGCCACTCGCAAGCATGATCATCCCTGACAGTAATCTGACTTATGGTACTGAACCCAAACAAAGACAACAAATTATACTACTCCATCAAGGAGGTGGCCCAGATGGTGGGCGTCAATGAAAGTACGCTGCGGTTCTGGGAGAAGGAGTTTCCGGCCCTCAAGCCCAAGACCGTGGCATCGACGAAGGTACGGCAGTATTCGGAGGCCGACATCCAGCAAATCAAGATCATCCACAACCTCATCAAGGTGCGCGGCTTCAAGATTGCGGCGGCGCGCAAATACATGCACGAGAACCGGCAGAACGTCGACAAGAGTGCCGAGATTATCGAGGCACTGACCGACGTGCGCGACCAGCTTAAGGAACTCAAGGCCAAGCTCGACGCCATTGTCTGAGATGGGGCTGTGAACGGCAAGAGTCATTGACAAGCAAGAAAGGGCGGCTGAATGATCAGTCGCCCTTTCTGTTGGATATAGTGATATCGGGTTTGGTGTTTATCGCTGCACCAGCTTCTTACCATCGCGGATGACGATGCCCTTGTAGCTGCTGTCTACGCGCTGACCAGCCAAGTTGTAGGTGGCTTTGTCGGCTGAGGCGCCGGCTGTGGTGAGCTTGCCGATGCCGGTTGTGGTGGTGGGGTAGTACTCGTCTACCGTTGTCTCGGCATTGGCGTTGCCGCCACGCATGATGTCCTCCACCAGTTGGTTGGCGTAGACCTCCAGGTTGGTGTAGTAGCCCTTGCTGTCGAGTGTGTAGGTCTTGGCATCGGCGGCATTGTTGGGGTCGAGCCCGTTGGCCGTCTCCCAGGCATCGGGCATGCCGTCGTTGTCGCTGTCGAATCCGGCCTCGCGTGCGTCGGTGGGGAAGGTAGCCTCGGTATATCCGTTCACGTCAGACACCAGGTCGATCATTCCCTTCACTCCTGTCACCGACCCGGCGTAGGTCGACTGTCCGTTGCGCGTCTCGGTCATGTAGCGCTCGTCCACCTCGTCGCGGTAGAGCGATGCACCGCCATAGGCCAGAATCTGCTCATAGGCGTTCTCGGCCGTGTGGGTGGTCACCTCGCCGGTGGGGGCACCGGGTGCGTCGAGTTTGATCTTCACACAGGGAAGGCCTTTGGCGTTGTTCACGTGCTCTATGTCTTTGCCATAGTAGTAGAGCGAGTCGATGGTGTAACGCTCGCCGTTGATGGTCTGTATGCCGCTGTCGTAGGTCACGCCCTTCCAGTCGTAGTTGGCGCCGTAGCCGCTGACATAGTTGCCGCTGATGTAGTAGCGGCTGGTCATGTTGAGGTAGGTGTTCTCGTCGGCCGAAGTGGTGCTGTTGGCGATTGACACGGTGGTCACGCGGTTCTTGTTCTTGGTCTCGGGCGTGGCCTTGTAGTAATTGTTCACCATGTTGATATATCCGCCGCCCGGACCGCCGTAGCATCCGCCGCTGCCCCAGTCGAAGATCAGACAGTTGCGAAAATCGACATTCTCCGATTGCACGGCGTTGGCCCAGGCATAGGTGCCGTCCTTGTAGAGGCTGTTGGCGGTATAGCCCGTCCAGTTGTAGCGCGCACCGTTGAACCTCGGTGCGCGGTTGTTGGTGTGGGCTATCATGTTGTGGTGGAAGCTGGCCAGCTTACCGCCCCAGATGCCGCCGTAGCCGTGGGCACCCTTGCCGTGCCCGGCGTTGTTGAGGCTCTCGCCCAGTGTACACCATTGCATGGTGAAGTTGTTGTTGTCGTAGAACGAAGCCACCTCGTCGATGCTCCACGAGAACGAGCAGTGGTCGATGATCATGCCCGTGAAGTTGCGGGCCCAGGTGGCATCGGCACCGTCGTTGACATCCTTTTCCTGTCCGCGACGCACACGGATGAACCGCATGATGATGTTGTTGCCGTTGGGTCGCACGGTATAGTAGCGCAGGGTGATGCCGGGATAGGGGGCTGTCTGGCCGAGGATGGTGGTGTTGGCACCGATGGTCAGGTCCGACTCCAGGGGGATGACGCCTGCAACGTCGAACACGACAATCTTCTTGGCGGTCCCGCTCACCGCCGCGCGGAAGGAGCCCGTGCCACGGTCGTTGAGGTTGGTCACATGGATGATGTTTCCGCCACGACCGCCTGTGACGTATCGGCCGTGTCCTTCAGCGCCAGGAAATGCGGGTGCCTGTGCCATCGCTGAGCTACCCATGACGGTAGCGGCCAGGATGGCCAGAAATCTGATGTTCAATGCTTTCATTTTAAGTTTGTTGACTTCTGATTTGTTTTGTAAATGTGCTGGCAAAGTTATGGATTTATTCTGATATCAGCAAATCTTGTGTAAGGAAAATTTGTTCTGTTTGTTCACGAATGGTTACCACGGTTTGGTAATCCCGTTACCACGGCCTGGTAATGCTGTTACCACGGCTTGGTAATCTCATTACCACGGCCTGGTAATCGTGTGGATGTAGTTTAACGTTTTTGAGTGTAATACAGAGAATAACCATAAACGCCTCACCTCTGTGGAGAGACGGGGCGCTATGGCATCTTGCCATCGGTTGGTGCGATGGCAAGAGGGGATGGGGTGAGGATTACTTCTGCACAATCTTCTTGCCGTCGCGGATCACCACACCCTTGAAGTTGTTGTCCACACGCTGTCCGGCCAGGTTGTAGGTGGCACCTTGGGCTGTTGTCTTCGTGAGCTGGTTGATGCCCGTTGCACCTGCCGTGAATTCAGTAGCGTAGATGTTGATGCCATTGACAGGGAAGGTGATCACGATGTCGCCGGCCTTGACATCAGCGGTCACATAGGGATAGACTTTTATAGCAGTTCCGTCTTCAGCTGTTCCTGATGCGGCATTGGCCTCGTCGAAAGTATATTCTACGAGTTGATTGTCATTCTGTGTCAGCACGATGGTGCGTGTGTTGTCGCTGTTGCTGCCTGTGCGGGCGGCAATCTTCACAACACCGTCTGAGGGCACGGTGAGGGTGAGGAAACGGTTGCTGCTTGACTTGCCACCCGCCTTCAGTCTGCTGGTGAAAGTAGAAAACGACTCCAGCGTACCGAAATTGACGGTGTTGAGGTCTACAGTGGGCTTGCCATCATTGGTGAGCACCAACTTCACATCACCTGCCGTCCAAGCTGCGGGCAACTCGGTGTTGGCTTGTGCCATATCGCCAAATGTGATAACCTGGACATGTCTCGTCAATGGTCAGATGCTCGCCGAGGTTCTTCGGGTAAAGCATGTATTGCTCGGCATGTCCTCTCTGGGCCCATGTGGGGTAGGCGCTCAGATGGTTCTTGTAGTAATCGTTCAGAATCTCTTGCTGAACAGCCTTCAAAGCCCTTATGATAAGAAAGTCTCTTTCCGCAACAAATATGACAACCCCATTCAAAGATACAAAACTCCTCTCAATTTTTGAACGACTGAAAAGTCAAGATGACTTCTTTGTCAATAGTGTATGCGAAGTTAGTCTCCACATAGAAGATTAAAGCCACTATCTTTATACCAATTTAGAGTTTTATAATAGTTTAAAATCCCGTAATTGGTGTTTTTTGACGGTACATAACAACTTAAACCAGAACTGTATTTAATCTCTATTTCATTCATGAAGGAATCAGTATGTGCCGTATATATTACCGCATTATCAATTATTGCTGTCCGATAAAACTGGGAAAATCCTATTTCCCATCTGTAACTTGCTGTAAATAAGTCTTGGTCTTTTGATTTTCAAAATTAGCCCCCCTCATCTCCGGGAAAAGACTTGGTTGATGATTTTCGTCATCTTTCTTCTGTCTGGCTTCAATGATTTTTATTCATTGACCCTCTGGCAGGTCGAGAAAATCGTATAGTCCCATGTAGGAATTGAGTAGAATATGCACGGCAGTCATCATGTTGGACAGGCTCCACTTCCGCTTCACCTGCTTTTTGATAACCTGCATCAGCAACCAGGCTATCATACTTACCCAAATCTGAATCTGTATGGCGTTTTGATTGTCTCCAAGGAAGTATTTCAATGGGAAGTTCTGCTTCAGGCGTTTGAACAGCGTCTCTATCTGCCAACGTCTGCGGTACACCTCGCACAGGATGCTTGCCGGAGTCTCGAAGTCATTGG
>JBHAFS010000085.1:0-2708 GCA_041856205.1 Prevotella sp. | reverse complement strand
TATAGCCTTTTCGGGGGCATACTCCCTGAGAATGACAGACGATTGTTGCAGGGCTAAAGCATGAGTGTAATAATCGGCTTGCTGCTTTGCTGACTTGACCGATAAGGAATAGCAATGGAGAGCCCGCTCTGTACTGTCGTTGAGTTGAAGGTATTTGCCCATGTAGTACATGCACTTGGCATAGAGAGGTTCTGTTGGCCGTCGCTGATAATAGTTGTATGCTGTGCGAAGCAGTGAGTCTTGGTCAACATCCGTCCCGCTCTTGTCTTGGGCTATGGTATAGACAAGGGCGTAACGGGCCAATTCTGCCTCGCCCCAACGCTGCACGTCGACGTTGTTCAGCAGCGTTAGGGCACTGTCCGGATTCTGGTAGGTCAGGCGGTACGCCTCGTCAATGGTTTTGCTTTGCCGCTCACTGCATCCCGTGAAGGCTATGAGGGGAAACAGACTGATCAGGACATATTCTTTGAGGTTCATCAACACTTGTTTTGCAGGCAAATTTACACAGAATCTGGAGATGACACAACAAAGAGACAGAAAATTGTCATGATCGAAAGGGAATGATGCGAACAGGGTAACCCTGCTCTGACCAGCCGGAAACATAGACACACGGACAGTGCATAAAAGAGTTTCGCCAGAATAGGGAATAGTATTTTTGGAATTTTTAGGTGGGTTCTATTCATTAGCTTTATCTGATTTCGAGACGATCTTGGAGGACAAATTGGGCTGAAGATAGACAGAAAAATAACAAAACGTAACCGATGATCGAATTACTTGGGTTCGGTGATCATTAAGCCCCCCACCTTAAATCAAAAAGGGACTGCATTGCTCTCGATCGAGCGGCGGTCCCTTTTCTACGTTAGTATGTTATGAAAAATTTGAGAGAATAGAAACTTCACAGTTTCGTTGTTGTTTTACTAAACATGTTTTATAGAGAAAGCATAGAAATATTCTTATTTGAGTATCGACTCTTGCGTCGATGTGCTGGGCTCCATCATGCTCTGCTTGAGCGTGTCGATCACGGCACTGTCGCCCATGGCCACCGATGTGCCCTTGTCGAGCTCGGGCTTGTCGTAGCCGTCGTAGCTGCTGGTGGGGTCGGCATTCTGGCGTGCGAAAGGCACCTGCATGGCGTTGCCCAGCGTGAGGATGATGGCCACGACGGCAGCTGCCTTGAAGAGCGGGCGCAGACGCTGCGGCATGGTGATGACGCGAGCCTTCACCGGTGCCTGGTCTTCGACCATGGCCAATATCTTCTCATCAAAATCCTCGCCGAGCACATTGTTTGCCGGCTCCTTCTCCGCGTAGCGGAAAAGCGGCTTGTAACGCAGCAACTCAGCCGGCACCTCGTCCAGACTGAAGAAGGCGCGCAAGATGTCTTCCTCTTCGAGGGAGGTCTCGCAGCGCCAGTAGCGCTCCAGAAGTTGATTGATATATTTGTAATCCATCAGTTGAATTGTCGTCTAACTATATGGATGACGACCCGGCGGGGGCAAAGTTACCTGCCGCCATTGTTTTAACAGTTATTTAACATTTGTGCCATCCCTGCGCTTGCTACATCGGTCGATGATGACAACCGGCGGTGGGAGCGGGTACCTGTACGATGTCATTGTAACATATAATTTGTGCCCCTTAGGCTTGTGCATGTCGGATCTATTATCTATCTTTGCGTAAGATGTCAACTTAAACCTTTCGAATATGATAGAAAAGACACTTGTGCTCCTCAAGCCCTGCACCTTGCAGCGTGGCCTGGTGGGAGAGGTAATCAAACGATTTGAACAGAAAGGCCTGCACCTGTGCGGCCTGAAGATGATGCAGCTCGACGACGCCATCCTGAGCGAACACTATGCGCATCTGTCTGAGAAACCGTTCTTCCAGCGGGTGAAAGACGCGATGATGACAGCCCCCGTCATTGCCATGTGCTGGGAGGGCGTGGATGCCATCGCCGCCGTGCGCAAGCTGGCCGGTGTGACCAATGGCCGCAATGCCGAGCCCGGCACCATCCGCGGCGACCTCTGTATGAGTTTTCAGGAAAACATCGTGCATGCCAGCGACGGGCCCGATACGGCCCAGGCCGAGCTCCGCCGCTTCTTCAAGCCCGAGGAGATCTTTACCTGGAAGCAGAGCTACTTCGACTATCTCTACGCCAACGACGAGTTCTAGGCGCTCTTGCTCCTTGCCTCCGGCAAGTGGCGGCAAGGCAAACGCGACTTGTAGGTCTGCCCAATGGTGCAAGGTGGTTCTGCCGAACAGGACTTATAAGCCTGTCGGTTGAGGCACCATATCTCTTCTGGAGCCGTATGGCAACACTGTCCCAGCGTTGCCATACGGCTCTTGTCGTTCTTCCATACGGCCGTTGGGATGAATGGGCACGTGGCTTATGCCGCCGTGGTTCGACTCGAAACAGCGTGTGGTTCGACTCGAAAGAGCATGTGGTTCGACTCGAAGCAGCATGTGGTTCGACTCGAAGCAGACCTTGACTTGGCTCCAACCATGTGCTGAGAGGTTGCTGGAGGGCCAGGCGCAAGGCCTTTGTCGGGGTATGGATAAAGGTGTTTGGGATAGTCAGAAAGGCCCTGTTGCGGCTCAGTTAATAAATTTGTGTTTTTAAAATTAGTTTCAGGCGAATCATTGCTCGACTTTGTATAGGTGAATGATATTCTCCTATGAGACCCGCCTGCGGGTCTGACAAGATATTCTGCGATGAG
>JBHAFS010000084.1:0-14965 GCA_041856205.1 Prevotella sp. | reverse complement strand
TCCGCGGTCATCGCGGGTGGCGTGAGCAACGAGAGCGGCATCTTCGTGGTGCCCTACGAGACCGCCAAGGTGATTGCCAAGGTGAGCTATGTGGGCTACAAGACCGTCTGTCGCCTCTTCACCACCGGGCAGGCGGGCACCATCCGCCTGCAGCCCGAGACCCAGACGCTGCAGGCCGTGAAGGTAAAGGCCCTGCGCCCGCAATACAAAATGGCGAAGGGCGGCATGACCGTAGAGGTGGCAAACACGGTATTGTCGAAGATGGGAACGGCCATCGACGTACTCGGACAACTGCCTCGCGTCAACGTGGACGGCTCAGGAGACGTGTCAATCTTTGCCAAGGGCACCCCGCTGATCTATATCAACAACAAGCCATTGACAGACAACAAGGAGCTTACCGAACTTAAATCGGATGAGATAAAAAGCATTGACGTGATAACAAGTCCCGGTGCCCAATACAACGCCAGCGTCCAATCGGTCATCAAAATCGTGACGCTCAAACGCCGCAACGAGGGATTCAGCTTCAGAGATGATGCCTACGCTTCTTACAACTCGATGTGGGCTGGCTACGAATCGACTAAACTCACCTACAGAACAAACAGGTTGGAGATTACCAACAGTCTCTATTGGAGTTCGGATGCCTATAAAGAAGACAACCACCTGACCAACATACTGCATACCCAAACTAACGAACAGATCACCATTGCACAGCATGCCATGAACAATGGACATGAAGATGAAATATTTGAAAAGGCAGGAATCGCCTACGCTTTCAACGACAGCAACTCCATCGGTGGCTCGTACCAATATTTCAAGTCGTTGTACGGAAGGTGGAATATCTATGGCAAACAGGACATCAGCCGCAATGGGATGACGGAAGGAACGGTGGTGCAAGAGGGGATATTCAACCGACATGCCGGGCCACGCAACGTGGCTGATATTTATTACGTGGGCAAAATCAAGAAACTGAAGATAGATTTCAACGGCTCGTATATGTTCACCAAAAGCAGCGAGCAAAACTTCTTAGATGAGACGAGCGAGCAGGTGGGCGACCGTCAGGTACACAGCTACAGCAATCAGCGCAGCCGCCTCTATGCCGCCAAACTGCTGCTTGGCTATGCCATAGGCAAAGGCGAATTGACCTGGGGAGGAGAAATCTCTCACACGCGGTCGTCGGGCAACTACCAAAACCGTGAGCAATATGTGGACGATTCGGAGACCGACATTCAAGCAAACAATGTAGCCGGGTTTGTGGAATATGGCATGCCCTTAGGCCATCTGAATATTGATGCCGGGCTGAGATATGAATATGTCAACTCCGACTATTATTCGTTTGGCGTCAAACAAGATGATGTAAGCCGTGAGTATCATCATTTCTTTCCCAACGTCTCGTTGTCGTGGAACAAAGACAGATGGGGCTTTCAGCTCAGTTACAACGAGAAGACCCATCGCCCCAGCTATCGGTCGCTGCGCAACTTCATGCAGTATGACAACCGGTATCTCTACGAAGGCGGCAACCCGATGCTGAGACCCGAGCAGATTCACACCCTTGAGCTGAGTGCCCTGCATCGGTGGCTCTCACTATCCATGGGCTATAAATATGCCAAGAATGCTATCATCTGGACGTTGAGCAGGCTGGACGGGCAGGAGATAGCCTATCTCACCAATCGCAACTACGACCATCACCAATCTGTCTACGCGTCAGTCTCCGCCTCGCCTGTGTTTGACTGGTACAAGCCCATGCTGGAGGTGGACTATCAGCAGCAATTCTTCGATGCCGTGAAATACGGTTCGTCTAAGAACCTCAACAAGCCCCAGTTCGTATTTGTATGGAACAACAACCTACAGATCAGCAAGACCTTTCTGGCGAACATCAGCTTGAGATACAGAGTAAATGGTTATGACGGTTTCCAGGAAAACAAGGGCTACAGTCGCTTGGGACTGTCACTACGGAAATCGTTTATGCAAGAGAAGCTGATTGTTCTGCTTCGCGCTACAGATATTCTCAATTCTGAAAGAGAGAAATGGACGATGTATGGATTAAGTGCAGAGGGGAACAAAGATTGCAACAACTTTTACAGGTCGGTATCGCTCACCGTGACCTACAACTTCAATGCCACCCGAAGTAAGTACAAGGGTACGGGTGCGGGTAATGAAGAGAAGAAGAGACTGTAACAGCCATCGACGCAGGCGGCCCAACCGGCCCCTGTGTCAGATGCTATCGCTACATCTAAAAATTAGGATATGATGAAACACGCAATTCTCATGCTGCTCTGCGCCGCGAGCCTCTCGCTCCATGCGCAGCGCATCACCCGACAATATCATAATGTGTCGATGGCCGACGCGTTGAAAGAGCTGAACACGCTGCAAAACAAATACGCGGTGAACTTCATCTATGACGACCTCGAGGACTTCCGCGTCTCCACCACCGTGCGCAGCCTCTCTGTGCCCGACGCCGTCAGCCGCATCGTGGGCTTCTACCCCATCGCCGTGACGCAGAAGGGCAACGTCATTCTCGTGGAATGCGTCAACAAAGCACAGCAAAAATACATCGGACGCATAGTAGACAAGAACGGCTTGCCCGTAGAATTTGCCAACGTCGCCCTGTTCACCCCCGACACACACGCTCTCATTGCAGGTGGTGTGTCGAACGCCGACGGACTGTTTGTCATCCCCTCGGACGCACCATCTGTGGTGTTGGAAGTATCGTTCGTGGGCTACAAAACGGTGACCAAGCACCTCGACAGCCACAATGTCGGCACCATTCGCATGTACGAAGACCAGTACACGCTCAAAGGTGTCACCGTGACGGAAATACGACCGACCATCACCTACAAGGCCGACCGGTATGTGGTGAACATCCGCAACAGCATCCTGGGTACGGGAAACACTGCCCACAGTCTGCTCACCCAGCTCCCCGGCGTATGGACCAATGGCAGCAGCATCTCCATCAATGGCATAGCAGGCACCCGTGTCATGGTCAACGACAGGCTGGTCAACCTTTCCGGCGACCAGCTGATGAACTACCTGAAGACCATCCGCTCGGAAGAAATAGAGCATATCGAGATTATTGCCAATCCCCCGGCAGAGTTTGCAGCAGAGGGAACGGGCGGATTCCTGCGCATCATCACACGACAAAGGCAGAGCGGATCGGAACTGACAGTGGGCAACCAGATTGACTTTCTCAACTACAAAGCCACTGAACCAGAGGTCTATTACAGCCACAGCCGTGGTTCGTTCGGCTTTGATGTCTCGGCCAATGGCACCTTCGGCAAGGGCTACCTGCGCTCCGACGAACTTACTAAAAACCGCAGCAGCCTTACCGACTACGATAATCATTTGACCGACAGGATGGACGATGCCATCTATAGCCTCAACACAAACCTGTATTACGATGTGAACGACCGAAACAAACTGGCGCTGAACCTGAACTACTACCACTGGTACAAGGATGAACACATCGACGGACAGACGGCCATCACCGGCAACCCCATGCCCGACATCACCAAGACGCTGACCCGACACGAGACCATTCAACGCGACAACGAATGGAATGCCTCGCTGAACTACACCCGGATGTTTGGCGAAGAGGCCCGGCACAAGCTGCTGGTGATGGCCGACCTGAGCGCAAGCCGCTATCCCGTGAAAGACTATCTGTCATACGACAACTACGACACGGCAGACCAACTGCTGTCGCAAGAGGATTACTACTATCTCAACAAGAATCCTTATTCCATCGCGTCGACCGAAATCAGAAGCCAGTGGAACTGGCAGAAGGGTGGCAGCTTGATGGCGGGAGCGAAGTTCAGCCATTCGGAAAAGAAAAACGACTTCACGGCACAGACGTTCCTGCAAGATGCCTGGCAAGACATGATGGAGCGCAACTACAAGCTGAACTACAAAGAAGACCTGCAGGCCACTTATCTGAAATACGAGCGCTCGCAGAAGACGTGGGACATGACGGCTGGCATCCGGGCAGAGTATAACAAGGCCTCGGCTGAGGGCTATGACTTCTCGTACCATCATTTCGACCTCTTCCCAAGTGTATATTTCAGTTACCACCCTGTAGACCGACACCAGGTCAACCTCTCGGCATCGAGAAGGACTCAGCGGGTGAGATTCACCCAACTGATTCCCTATCGCTATTACTTTTCGCGTTACACCATCAAGGAGGGCAATCCGTTGTTGCGCCCCAACTACAGCAACCATCTGAATCTGACATATCTGCTGATGAAGAAGTACAGTCTATCGCTCAACTATGTCTGGAGCAACAACGGCATTGAATCATACAACCGCACGACAACCATCGGCGACCAGCAGCTCACGTCGAGCACATACATCGACGGCGTGAAGGCCAGGTACTTCAACCTCAACGCCTACATTCCCGTGAAAATAAACTCCAAATGGTCGATGACCAACCAGTTCAGACTCAGCAATAACAGGTTTCACACCAGCGAGACCCACGTACAGACCTTCAGCTGGAGTATGTACACCCAGCAAACCATCATCCTGCCTTGGGACATACGTTTCCAGTTGCTCTACAGATATAACTCAAAGAGCCGGTCTGCCTACGGCAAGAGTGACGACTACCATGTGCTGAACACCTCGTGGCTCAAGACCTTCATGGGCGACCGCCTCACCTGCAAACTCTCCATCGATGACTGGTTCTGGGCACAGAAACCGAAAGACATCGTCAACAACAGTTCCATCTATCAGGAGTCGCGCATGTATGGACGACAAATGCCCTCGTTCAGCTTCTCGGTCACCTATACCATCAGTAAGGGCAAGCAAACGAAGCATGCCGACATCGAGAAGAGCAACAGCACAGAGAAAGAGCGCGCCATGTAGCAGTCATGATTTCTCCTCATCGTCAAGGTGGGTTCTATTATTTATCATGGAAGACACTCTGGGGAGGGACCAGAATCCTCCCTTGCCGTGAGGCCTCACGCGGACGCTGCGATGGTACTGGACGCACGCAGAGACGCGGAGAGAAAGGAGGTTAAAGACCGCCACAGCACACAGGCAGACTCAGAGAACTACAGGCGAGCAACGAAGAGAAGCAGAGACTGTGAGGTGCAGTAGGCATTATCCTGCATGATGAAACTCATTCTGTGGCAACAGCTCCACAGCTCAGCCCTATCCGTAGCTGTGGAGCTTTTTTTCAGAATCACGCAATAAGCTGGAATGCGGGCCGTTATATGGATAAAACCACAGAAAGATGAGAAACATGATTTGCGCAGTCTTCTTAGGCTGCATGGCCCTGACGGCCTACGCCCAGAAACCCGCAGGCACCACCACCATCTATCCCCGGGTGGGATTCAACGAATCGAAATTCGGCAACGACAAGATTCTCTATGACAGTTCGATGGACGACAACATCGCAAATGCGAAATACAAGGCAGGACTCACCGTCGGCGTGGAGATACAGCACCAGATAACCGATGCCTTCGCCGTCAGCGGCGGTGTGCTCTACAGCCGACAGGGCACATCTTTTGAAAAGATACCCAACATGGAAACGCTATCCATCACACTTGACAACATCAACGTGCCACTACTGCTCGTGGCCACCACGCGTCTGGGTCTTGATGTCAAGGTGGGTATACAGCCTGAGGTGCGCGTGTCGAACAAGTTTAACCTAGTAATGAACCGTATGAACCTTTCGATACCCATTGGCCTGTCTTACGAATACAAGCACGTGGCCATCGACCTGCGCTACAACATGGGCATGACATATGTCTACGACGGTGGCACAGAAAACGCGCGAAGCAAGAGTATCGTGGTGACCCTGGGCTACGCCATCGACCTGTAATGACAGCCTCCCCCGACCCCTCCGGTGGGAGGGGAGAAAGCACACGCTATGGAACGCAACTAGCGCGATGGCATTGGGATAGCGATTGTGAGGGTTGTCACAAAATTGACACCCTGCATTAGAAGCATGGTTTCTTGCACATTTTTTTGCTCTTTGTTGTCATGATTGTCTTCTCTGGTTCCTCGCAATCAACGCAACAAGCGCAATGGCTAACGCGGTATGTTCAGCAAAAGCGGGTGGCCTGGAATTTGCCGCTACGCGTTACCGCAATGGTCTTGCAGTCCAACAAGATGGAATTAGTGTAACGACTGACGTGGATGAAATTCGTGGAATTGGTGAAATTCGTGATCAGGCTCGTCGAATAAAAACATACAATTCATCGAAAAAAGCGAACTGGTTCCGACAAACTAACGTACCTTTGCATCATATAACAACATCATGCAAAAAAATTGACCCATCATGAAACCTGATTGTTTAACCCTCGCACTCGGCTTGATGACCATGCCGACCCTGACGTTCGCACAACAACACACCAGTGCTGCCGACTCACTCATTCACGACTCGGCACAGATTGCCACCGTAGAAGTGGTGGCACAGAAGCCTGTCGTGAAGATGAAGACCGACCGCATGACCTACGACGTGCAGCAAGACAAGGACGCACAGTCGATGACGGTGCTCGACATCCTGCGCAAGGTGCCCATGGTGACTGTGGACGCACAGGACAACATCACGGTGAACGGATCGAGTTCGTTCAAGGTGCTGGTAGACGGCAAGCCCAACGTGCAGCTACAGAACAACGCCAGCCAGATCTTCAAGGTGATGCCGGCCTCGGCGGTGAAGAACATTGAGGTGATTACCAACCCCGGCGCCAAATACGACGCAGAGGGTGTGGGCGGCGTGCTCAACATCACCCTGAACCACCAGACGGGGAAAAACAACGAGCGCATCAACAGCTACGGTGGAGAGGTGAGCGCTCGCGTGAGCAACATCAGCTACGGCGGGTCGGCCTACGTGGGCGGACAGCAGGGCCGACTGAACTATAGCCTCAACACCTATGGCGGCTACATGGAAAACAAGGGCACAACCTACACCAACGAGATCACGCAGGAGCACGGCGACAGCCGCCAGGTGACCACCACCGCCAGGGGCAACCGCTACATGCCTTACACGGGCTCTACGCTGAGCCTGGGACTGGAGCTCGACTCGATGAGCAATATCAATGCCTCAATAGGGTTCAACAACTTCAGCCAGCGGCAGGCATCGGAACCCTTGACGACGCTCACCGCCGGCAATGGCGGCAGCTATAGCTATCGCAATCGTGAAAGGGTGAAGTCGACGGGAGTGAACGCCAGCGCCGACTACCAGCGTTTTTTCAACGCCGAGCACACCCGAAGCCTGGTATTGAGCTATCAGTTCAGTTCGAGCCCCAGCCACACCCGCGACTATCGTTACTACAGTATTGCGCCTGCAACGCTGCCCTTCACGCTCAACGACAGCTATTCGGATGCCCACACACGTGCCACCGACCACACCGTGCAGGTGGACTACACCACGCCCCTGGGACAAGGACAGACGCTCAACGTGGGTGCCAAATACATCAACCACCTGAACAAGTCGGATGCCAGCTACCAGGAGTACGACGAGGACGGAGCAACGACGCGCACCACCTCGACGCGTTACCACGACCGTCAGCAGATCGTGGCCGGCTATGCCGAGCACACGGCCACCTTCGGCAAATGGAGCAGCCGGGAGGGACTGCGGTATGAGCACACCTGGCAGAAGACCACCTACCCCGACCTGCCAGCCCAGAACTTCAAGAAAGACTACGGCAACCTGGTACCCTCGGCCACCCTCAGCTACAGCCTGGCCCCAGCCACCAACATCGGACTGACCTACGCCCTGCGCATCGTGAGGCCGGGCATCAGCTACCTCAACCCCTACCGCGACCCCTCTGACCCCACACAGGTAACCTACGGCAACCCCGACCTCGACGTGGAGCGGTCGCACAACATCAGTCTGGTGTTCAACAAATACTCGGCCAAGCTCATGCTCAACGTCACCCTGAGCCAGTCTTTCTGCGGAAACCAGATAGCGCAATATACCTTCACCGATGCCGACCACAGACTTAACACGACCTACGGCAACAACGTGAAGAACCGCTGGACCAACCTCAACGCTTGGGCTCGCATGGTGCTGGGCAAGAAAACCTCGGTGATGGTGAACGGCTATGTGGGCTATGGCGACATCCGCTCATCGCAACTCGACGAGCGCAACCACGGCTGGCAGGCCGACGGCATGGTGATGCTCGAACAGACGTTGCCCTGGAGCGTGAAGTGGAACACCGGCTTGCAGGCTAGCGGCAAGAAGTATAACCTGCAGGGCTACACCGGCGGCATGAGCTTTGCCTTCACCACGCTCAACAAGGCCTTCTGCAACGAGAGGCTGAACGTATCGCTCTTCTTCATGACACCCCTCGCCGACAAACTCAACATCGAGATGGAGAGCCGAGGTGCCCAATTCAGCAACCATACGACCATCAAGGTGCCCATCCGCATGGCCCAGTTGTCGGTCACCTGGAAGTTTGGCAACACCAAGCGCCAGTTTGCCCAGTACCAGAGCAAGATCAAGAACGACTACGGCGAACGGAAGGCCGAAAACGAGACCATCAACAACATGGGTACCGGACAGGGTATGTAGCTGTCACCCCGAATCTCCGGAAGGCGGGAGGAACTCGGCTGTTGCCCGCTTCCCGGAGACTCCTCATACTCTTAGCCAAACAAGAGGATTGATATCTGTATGAAACAGTTTTTCAAGAAACCCGAGGTCGAATTCTTCCTCATCCAGCTATGGCTGTACCTGAGCATGATACTGATGTGGACTATCGTAGTGCTCAAGATAGAGTCTGACCGCTCGGTGGCGCTAGAGTCGGTGAGCATTACCGCCGGCAGGTTTTTCATACTCTGGCTGTTATTTGCATTCAACTACTATGTGCTGGTACCCAAGCTGTTTGAGCCTGTCGACCACCGCAAGCTGCGAAGATGGTGTTTCTGGCTGGCCAATCTTGTGCTCATCGTTTTTGTGGACACGCATCGGTTTGCCTCACCCGACGGAACGGCTGTGGTATGGAACGAACCTGCCCGCATTGGCACCTACCTCTATCTCTGCACATGGGTGGTGGTATGCTATGCCATGGTGGGAATGGCCATCGGCCGACGCTACTACATGCAGCAAATCAAGATCAAGCGGCAACTGGCCGAGCTGAAGCAGCAAAACACCGAGGCGGAACTGGCGTGGCTGAAGAACCAGCTGAACCCGCACTTTCTCTTCAACACGCTCAACAATATCTCGAGCCTCACACAGATTGATGCCGAGAAGGCACAGGAAAAGATTGGGCAGCTCAGCGACCTGCTGCGCTATGCGCTCTACGACACCAAAGGCGACAAGGTGGCATTGACCGACGAGGCCGGGTTTATGACCAACTACATCGAGCTGATGAGTATGCGATGCGATGCCCACGTCGACATTCAGACCCATGTAGACATCCACGACACCTCGCTTGTGGTGGCTCCCATGCTCTTTATCTCGCCCATTGAGAACGCCTTCAAACATGGCGTGAGCAGCAACAAGCCGAGTTTCATACACATCACCTTGAGCGGACACGACGGCATCGTCGACTTCTCCTGTGAGAACAGCAACCATCCAAAGGACTGCAGCGACCATAGCGGGTCGGGCATCGGCCAACAAAACACCACCCGAAGATTGCAACTGCTCTACCCAGGTCGGTACGAACTTGTGCAAGGACTGAAGGACGGCACGTATCAAGTAATCATCAGACTATGGATAAGATAACTTGCTCGATCATCGACGATGAGCCGCTGGCCATCAAACTGCTGGAAAACTATGTGGGGCGCACGCCCTTCCTGCAACTCATGTCAAGCTATACCGACAGTGTGCAGGCAGCAGCCGACCTGCAGCATACTCCCGTGAACGTCGTCTTTCTGGATATCCAGATGCCCGACCTCAACGGCATGGAACTGTCGCAGATGGTGCCGCCCGGTACCCGTGTGATTTTCACCACGGCATTCAAGCAGTATGCCTTCGACAGCTATGGGGTCAATGCACTGGACTTTCTGCTCAAGCCTATACGCTATAACCACTTCCTGACCGCTGCCGAGAAGGCCCGCCAATGGTTTGAGCTACAGGAAAAAGCAGGCAAAGCCGATGCAGCCAGGGTGGAACTGACAGACAGAGAGCGACAGGAGAGCCTGTTTGTCAAGGTAGACGGTGTATTGCAAGCCGTGAACCTCGACGACCTGCTCTATGTGATGGGCATGAAAGACTATGTGGTATTCCAAGTCAGAGGCCGTGATCAGTATCAGAGCGAGGTGTCACTCATCACCCACATGACCATGGGTGCAGTAGAAGAGGCTCTACCTCCGACCAGGTTCCTGCGCGTCAACCGCTCATATATCGTGGCACTCGAACATATCAAGACTGTGGACAAGAACAACTGCATCTGTGTGGGTCGTGAGGTCATCCATGTGACGGAAGCCTACCGCCAACGCTTCGAGGCCTATCTGCAGAAACGAGTGGCCCAGTGACATCCCTATTCGCCAAGGACGCACATTACACCTCGAGAATTAACCAATATTTTCACTCATTTCACAAATTACATTCCTGTGTCATTGCATGAGTCTATTGCGGCGACGCGTAGCGGCATGTTCTACGCCGCAGACTTTTGCGGATCAGTCAGCCCCCCCGGTTGATATAGTTTCCGAAAACGGTCAGCCATGGCAAATGATTCGCCTGCTTTCAGGCAGCCACCCGACAGTTCTCCTGCCTCCGGAGCGCCGTGATGCCACGAAGGGATGGCCGTCGGGCTGCCGTGCTTCGAGTCGAAACACGCGCTGCTTCGAGTCGAACCACAATCTACTTCGAGTCGAATCACACTCTACTTCGAGTCGAACCACAGTCTGTTTCGGTTCGAACCACACTTCGGGAAGCACGCACAGCATGCATGTCAGCAATGGTGTCAGGGCATGAAACACATCGAGCGGGCTTGCCTGAAGACCGAATGGCCAGAAGAACCGGACACTTAGCCCCGTCACCCTCCACGCCCGTCACCAGGCCGTCAAGCCGTTGGCGGCTCAGTACAGCGCGGGGTGAGCGATATATGGTGCTGGCGGCACAGGCTGCCGGAGCGACTGATGTGGCAAGCGACGGTTCCCACCGGGGGCCCTACTAAGCCGCGTTTGCTCAGCACACAGCGTCGCCATCACGATCTTTACGTTTATGGCGAGAGATTTTAGAAGACAAACACTAACAACAAAGGGCAACCAAGGAGGTATGATGAATCTATTTGTGCCTATTGGCTCCTTTATTATCCTTTTTGTTGTATCTTTGCATTTGCAAACCCATACGTTCAATGCAAACAAGGGCCAGGACGCACTTGTGTGCATTATATCGGGCTTGTGGAGCAATATTTTAGGAAAAATATAGTTAATTGGTTAAGGCCTGAAGAGGAAAGATAAAACTTAGAACAGATACAGCATGAAAAGAATATTCGTTAGCCTGATGTTGTTAGGCATGGCCGTGGCACCAATCATGGCACAATCGTCTATGACCGACAACCAGGTGGCCGAGTTTGTTCAGAAAGAGGTGGCACGAGGTACATCGCAGGCACAGATTGTGACCAAACTGATGCAGAACGGCGTAGACATCACCCAGATACGCCGCGTGCGCAAGAAATACCAGCGCCAGATCAACGACAATGGGCTTGGCGAGGTGAACGGCAAGACCCAGCGCGACACTCGTCTGCGTACCAACAACGGAAAGGACGAGGCCTCCAAGGCCCAGACGCAGCAAGACAACATGGTTCGCTCGGCATCCACCACTCAGCGGATTCAGGGCAACACCACCTGGCAGAGCGAATACAACGAGAACGATGCCGACTTTGTGCAGATGAGCAACGAACTCGACATGATGACACCCACCGACTCCATCAAATGGCTAAGAAACATTCTTGACCAACAAAAGAAAAACAAACGCAAGGTCTTTGGCCGGGACATCTTCAACAACAAAGACCTGACCTTCGAGCCCGCCATGAACATCGCCACACCGCAAAACTACCGGCTGGGGCCGGGCGATGCCGTCATCATCGACGTGTATGGTGCTTCGCAGAAGACCATCGAGAGCACCGTGTCGCCCGATGGTGACATCGTCGTCGAGAACTTCGGGCCCATCCAGGTGAGCGGGCTTACCGTGGCCCAGGCCAATGCGCGCATCCGCAGCAAGCTGGGTGCTCGCTACCAGAGCAGCAGCATCAAGATATCATTGGGACAGACGCGCACCATCACCATCAACGTCATGGGCGAGGTGAAGACACCGGGCACCTATACCCTATCGGCCTTTGCCAGCGTGTTCCATGCCTTGTATATGGCGGGCGGCACCAACGACCTGGGTACGTTGCGCAACATCAAGATATACCGCCACAACCGACTTATCAGTACGGCCGACATCTACGACTATATCCTCAACGGCAAGATGACGGGCAACGTCAGACTGACCGACGGCGATGTGATCATCGTGGGACCCTACGACTGTCTGGTAAACATCACCGGCAAGGTGAAGCGCCCGATGTTCTACGAGATGAAGAAGAACGAGAGCATCGAGTCGCTGCTCAAGTATGCCGGAGGATTCACGGGCGATGCCTACTCGAAGAGCGTGCGCGTGAACCGCAAGACCGGACGAGAGTATGCCGTGTTCAACGTCGAGGAGTTTGACATGAGCAGCTTCCGCGTGGCCGACGGCGACAGCGTGAGCGTAGACTCCATACTGCCGCGCTACAAGAACACCGTGGAGATCAAGGGCGCCGTGTTCCGCCCGGGCATGTATCAGATGGGCGAGAGCATCAACAGTGTGCGCACGCTCATACAGCATGCCGAAGGACTCACCGAGGAGGCGTTCACCAACCGGGCCGTGATGCACCGCATGAAGAGTGACCGCACGCTCGAAGTGGTGAGTGTGGATGTGGCTGGCATCATGAGTGGCAAGGTGGCCGATATTCCCTTGCGAGAGAACGATGTGCTCTTCATCCCTTCCAAAGAGGAGACCATGACCGAGCGCACCATCACCATCCACGGCGAGGTGCAGTACCCGGGTGTCTACAAATATGCCGACAACGAGACCATAGAAGACTTTGTGCTCCAGGCCGGCGGACTGAAAGAGACGGCATCGACCGTCAAGGTGGATGTGGCACGACGAGTGAGCAACCCCAAGGCTTTGACCACCGACAGTATCATTGCCCGCAACTACAGCCTGTCGCTGAAAGACGGCTTTGTGGTCGAGGGGGAACCCGGCTTCGTGCTCATGCCCTTCGACGAGGTGTATGTTCGCAAGAGCCCCGCCTACTCTGAACAACAGAGCGTAAGCATCGAGGGCGAGGTGATGTTTGGCGGTACCTATACCCTGAACAAACGCAACGCCCGACTGACCGACCTGCTGAAGATGGCCGGTGGCGTGACCGACCAAGCCTACATCAAAGGCGCACGCCTGGAACGTGTGCCCAACGAGGCCGAGCGGGCACGCATGGAGGCCGCCTTCAAGATGCAGCAGGAACAAATACAGCAACAGCTGCTGGAACTGGCCGCCAACAGCAACAACGGCAGCAATATCCAGCAGATGGGACAGCAAGCCACCAATACCCAGTTGCAGAAGTTTCAGGTGCCAAACACCTACCCTGTAGGCATAGAACTCGACAAAGCCTTGGCCGACCCAACCTCGGATGCCAATATCGTGCTGCGTGCCGGCGACCGCCTCATCCTGCCCCAATATACGGCAACGGTGAAGATCAACGGTGCCGTGATGTATCCCAACACCGTGGCCTACCAGAAAGGCAAGAATGCCAAATACTACATCAACACAGCCGGCGGGTTCTCGCAGAACGCACGTAAGAACAGTGCCTACATCATCTACATGAACGGCATGGTGGGCAAGGTGAGCCAGGGTGCCAAGATACAGCCGGGCTGCGAAATTGTGGTGCCCAGCAAGATCAGTCGCAAGATGAGCATTGCCGAGACCATGAGCCTTGGTACCGGCATGGCCAGCATCGCCGCCATGATTGCCACGATAGCTAATGTGGCGAAGTAAGAAAAAGAAGAAGACTATGAGATATCCAATAGGAATACAGTCGTTCGAGAAGATACGCATAAAAGGCTATGCCTACGTGGACAAGACGCGGTATGTCTGGGAAATGGCCAACAACGGTGTGTACTACTTTCTCGGTCGCCCACGCCGGTTTGGAAAGAGCCTGCTCATCTCCACGCTCGAAGCCTATTTCTCGGGCCGTAAGGAACTCTTCACCGGACTGGCCATCGACGCCCTGGAAACCGCATGGGACGTATATCCCATCTTGCACATCGACCTGAACACCGCCAACTACAAGGAACCGGGCAGTCTGCAGAAAGTGCTCAACGACACGCTCGCAGAGTGGGAGAAGTGCTACGGCTCACGCCCCACAGAGACTACCCTACCCCTGCGGTTCAAGGGCATCGTGGAGCGGGCGGCCAGGCAAACCGGCAGGAATGTTGTCATTCTGATTGACGAATATGACAAACCGCTCTTGCAGACCATCGGCGACGATGACATGCAAGAAAGCTACCGCAACGAGCTCAAGGCTTTCTACTCGGTGCTCAAGACACAGGACAGGTATATCAAGTTCGCCCTGCTCACGGGCGTGACCAAATTCGGCAAAGTGAGTGTGTTCAGCGATCTGAACAACCTCAACGACATTTCCATGGACCGGGAGTATGCAGGCATCTGTGGTATCACGGATGAAGAGATCGACAGCTATTTCCCTGAAGCCGTCAGCGAGCTCGCAGAGGCCTGCGGCATGTCATTCGACGAAGCCCGCAAGAAACTGCGGGAGCAATACGATGGGTATCACTTTGAAGTAGACACTCCGGGCATCTACAATCCCTTCAGCCTGCTCAACACCTTTGCCAAATGTAAGTTCAGCAACTACTGGTTTGAGACAGGTACCCCTACTTTCCTTGTGGAGATGCTCAAGAACTACGATTACAGGTTGCCGGACCTGACACAGGAACAGGTGACAAGTGATGTCATCAACAGCATCGACTCGTCATCGCGCAACCCCAT
>JBHAFS010000083.1:0-18191 GCA_041856205.1 Prevotella sp. | reverse complement strand
CCTGCTCGTGGAGGGTCAGGGCAAGCAGGCTGCCGACATGGTGGCTGCCATGGAGGAGAGCTATGCCGAAGGCGTGACCGATGAGTTTATCAAGGCCATCAACAACTCGACCGTCGACGGTACCATCAAAGAAGGAGACGTGGTGATCTTCATCAACTTCCGCAACGACCGTGCCAAGGAGCTTACACAGGTGCTCACCCAGCAGGATCTGCCCGAGGAAGGCATGCACACTATCAAGGATCTGCAGTACTACTGCATGACGCCGTACGATGCCAACTTCAAGAATGTGAGTGTGCTCTTCCCCAAGGAGAACGTGGAGAACACCCTGGGCGAATATCTCTCGAAGAATGGCCTGCGCCAGCTGCACACCGCCGAGACCGAGAAATATGCCCACGTGACATTCTTCTTCAACGGTGGTCGCGAGGCTCCTTACGAGGGTGAGGACCGCATCCTGGTGCCCTCGCCCAAGGTGGCTACCTACGACCTCAAGCCTGAGATGAGTGCCTACGAGGTGAAAGACAAGCTGGTGGGTGCCATCAACACGCAGGAGTATGACTTCATCGTGGTGAACTTCGCCAACGGCGACATGGTGGGTCACACCGGTGTATACAATGCCATCGCCAAGGCGGTATGGGCCGTAGACCAGTGCGTACACGACGTCATCGAGGCTGCCAAGGCCAACGACTATGAGGCCATCATCATTGCCGACCACGGCAATGCCGACAATGCCATCAACGAAGACGGAACGCCCAATACGGCCCACTCGCTCAACCCCGTGCCCTTCATCTACGTGACCAACAACAACAGCGCCACGGTGAAGAACGGTCGTCTGGCTGATGTGGCTCCCTCTATCCTGCATATCATGGGTCTGGAGCAACCGGCCGACATGACGGGCGAGAACCTCATCTGCGATGCCGGGGTGAGTGCTGCCGCCTACACAAAGTAAGCGTTCTCTAAGCATAACGCGCTAACGTATAACGCCCGACTTCCGGAATGACAGAAGTCGGGCGTTTTCTAATTATTCATCCTTTCTTTACTGGGTGATGCCACAAAGATACATATCATCTTCTGGAATGACAAGCCAAGGGGGAATAAGATGTTTGCAAAAATACCCCGGATCTTATTCTGGGGTTCGTGGTATTTTTGTATCTTTGCACGCTGTGAGGAGCGAAGACCTCATCGTCTCTGTACGAATTGTACAGACACACCCACGTGCCAAACGTTTATCCTGTATCATGAACGTAAAGATAGAACCCTCGTGGCATGACCATCTCGAAGCCGAGTTTGCCAAGCCCTATTTCGCCGCGCTCACCGCCCAGGTACGCGAGGAGTACACGCGCTATGCGTGTTATCCCCCCGCGCGGCAGGTGTTCAACGCCTTCAACCTCTGTCCCTTCGACCGGGTGAAGGTGGTGATCATAGGGCAGGACCCTTACCATGAGCCCGGTCAGGCCATGGGACTGAGTTTCTCGGTGCCTGCCGGTACGGTGATGCCTCCCTCGCTCATCAATATCTTTAAGGAGATATCGAGCGACCTTGGCAAGCCGATGCCTCAGAGCGGCGACCTCACGCGCTGGGCCGAGCAGGGTGTGCTGCTGCTCAACGCCACACTCACCGTGCGTGCCCATCAGGCCAACAGCCATCAGCGGCTGGGGTGGGACACCTTCACCGATGCAGCCATCAAGGCCCTCAGTGCGCGTCGTGAGCATCTCGTCTATATGCTTTGGGGCGGCTATGCCCGCAGCAAGCGTTATCTTATCGACCAGCAGCGCAACCTCGTGCTCGAGTCGGTGCATCCTTCACCGCTCTCCGCTAACCGAGGCGGATGGTTCGGACAACACCAGTTCTCGCGGTGCAACGCGTATCTGAGGCAACAGGGAGAAATAGAGATTGATTGGTGAGCGAGGCTTTTAAACATGGATTTACATATCGTTCAGGTCGGTGACGTGCTTGTTTCGCCCGACATCTTTACAGAGAAGTTTTGTTGCGACCTCGATGCCTGCAAAGGCCGCTGTTGTATCGAGGGCGATGCCGGAGCCCCCGTCACGCTCGACGAGATCGGTGAGCTCGAGTCGTGTCTCGATGTGGTGTGGCCTTCGCTCTCGGCCTCGGCGCAGAGCGTCATCGACAAGCAGGGCGTGGCCTACGCCGATGTAGAGGGCGACCTGGTGACGAGCATTGTCAATGGTAAGGACTGCGTCTTCACCTGCTACGAAGACCTGGAGGATGGCGGCGACGGACATCTCATCCCTCATTGCTGCCTGTGTGCCACCGAGCGGGCTTACCGCGCTGGCAAGACCCAGTGGAGCAAGCCCATCTCATGTGCCTTGTATCCCATTCGCGAGAAGCACTTCAGCAACGGACTCACGGGCATCAACTATCATCGCTGGGACATCTGCAGGGCTGCCGTGTCCAAGGGAAAAGCCCTTGACCTGCCGTTGTATGTTTTTCTGAAAGACCCGTTGGTGCGCCGCTTCGGGCAGGAGTGGTACAACGAGCTCTGTGCCGTGGCCGAGCAGCTGCTGGCCGAGCAGCCTTAGCCCCAGGGAGCGCACCCTCAGGCGCTGGCCTCAGCGCGTTTCGTTGAGGCTCTTGCGGTAGGCCGACGGGCTCATGCCCACGTGCTGCTTGAAATATTTGCCCAGGAAACTCTGGTTGGGGAAGTGTAGCTCCTCGGTAATCTCCTTGATGCTCTTGGTGGTGTTCTTCAGCATATTGCGCAGCTGCATGACCACATAGTTGTCTATCCAGCTATTGGGTGTCTGATGGCTTACCTGCCTGATGGTCTCCGAGAGATATTTCGGCGTGATGTTCAGCTGCAGGGCATACCATCCCACGCGGCGTTCCTTGCGGTAGTGGCGCTCGAGCAGCGCCATGAACTGCATGAATATCTTCTCGGCCCTCACGCTCAAGGCCCCTGCGCTCTGCTGCAGTCGCCAGATGGTGTCGCCCGTGTCGTAGATCAGGGCCTGGATGAGCGAGCGTGCCGTATCGCGGCGGAAACGGTGGTTGGTCTCGTCTACCTTCATCTTGATGAGGTGGAAATATTCGACGATGTTCTGTGCCTCCTGGTCAGTGAGGTGAAACACAGGGTGGGTGCGCGAGAAAGTGAAGAGGTACGACAGTTCGTGCACCCCAGAGATGATATCCTTGAAAAACGTGTCAGAGATGGCGATGGCTATGCCCGAGCAGTCGTTGCTCACCTTGTAGTCGTTGACGAGCTGTCCGCTGCTGATGATAATGATATCGTTGGCACACACCTCGTTGGTGATGGTGTTTACACTGTATTCCACTTTCCCTTTGAGGCACAGGGCCAGGAACAGGCACTTCACGGTCTTGGGTTCATGGGGCAACGGCACTTTTGCAATCTCGTCCAAGAGCACGAGATCATTGTCGATAGCACTGCCGTTGCTGACTTGTTTGATGCTTTCTACGTTGATGGCTTGTCTTGTACTTATGCTCATGTCTTATGTTTTGTTATTTACAAAGATAGCTTTTTTTGTTGAATACGACCAATATACTGGTCAAAAACACTTTTTTTTTTAGTTTCTATTCGTCCCAGTCGTCAAACCATCGGGTCGAGGTCTCCAGTGTCATGATGTCGGTAATCTGTGTCCTCCTGAAAAATCGGTCGCCCCATATCAGCACGCCCCGGAAGCGCTGACGCGGAAACCGCGGGTAGGCCTGCTCGTCCATATCGCCATTGCAGATATATTCCATCCCTCCGATATTGATATATTCGCCGCGTCGCGCCTCGCGCAGGGTGACGCAGATGCCGCCTATCCACCCCTCGCCAAACTCATAGCGCACCGTGTCGGCCGTCACGTCAAAGTATCGGTAGCTGCGGCTGTGTGTGGTCCTGGTGGCCTGGTAGAATTGTCGCAGCATCGTCGTCGGCTCCTCCGGTCGCCCCGGCTGCTGGCGTGCCGTGAGCCATAGTGCCGTGTCGAAGGCTGTCGCCTTCCACGTGGTGTTGTGCTGCCGTCCGTCGATCGTCTCGCTGCCGTAGGCGTTGAGGCGAGAGTTGGCGCGCCTGCACAGCCAGTTGGCATCGCTGTGGTGGCTGAATAGGCTGCCGTCGGCCATCCGTCCGTAGAACGCTACCGCCACTTGGCGCGTGTCGGCTTGGGGCAGGGCGGGCGAATAGAGCACCGCCACCGTATTGGTGTCGTTGCGCAGGTATCGCGTCACGTCGAACGTCACTGCCTTGGGCGAGCGGTCTGAGTCGGCGCGCAGCGGATAGAAGGCCGCCGTGCCGACCACAAACTCGTTGACATAGAGCTTGACATACCCCGTCGTGGCCACCGTCACCGTAGCCCGCCGCGGGCGCTGGTGGCAGAGGTAGCTCTGCCTGAACCACACATGCGACGTGCTGTCGGGTTGCGGAAACGATATCCAGTGGGTGCCAAACTCTTGCGCGTGGGCCGTGGCAAGGCCTGCCCAGGCTAGTAGCAGTATCAATGCCTGCCTCATCTCACGACCACCGTCTTGCCCGGTTTCACCTTCACGGTCTTAGTCCTGCCGTTCATCACCAGCTGCACGGTGCTGCGCTGCTGGCTCTTGAGCTGCACCTGTGTCACGCGTCCGTCGGCCCATGTCATGCTCACCTCATATCCGCCGCGTGCCCGTAGTCCGCTCACGCTGCCTGTGGGCCACTGCGTGGGCAGGGCCGGCAGCAGTGTGATGGTGCTGCCGTTGCTCTGCATGAGCATCTCGCACACACCGGCCACGCCGCCGAAGTTGCCGTCGATCTGGAAGGGCGGGTGTGCGTCAAAGAGGTTGGGATAGGTGCCGCCGTGACGTCCCTTCCCCGGTGTCGGGTCGACGAAGCGCAGCAGTTTCTGGTAGATGTGGTAGGCCTGCCGGCTGTCGCGCAGCCGTGCCCACAGGTTGATGCGCCATCCGGTGCTCCAGCCCGTGGTCTCGTCGCCCTTGATCTCGAGGCTGCGGCGTGCGGCCTGAGCCAGGTCGGGCGTGGCCTGCGGCGTGATCTGGTGACCCGGGTAGAGCCCGATGAGGTGACTCTGGTGGCGGTGTTTGAAATCTTGGTCGTCCCAGTCGTGGTACCACTCGTTGATGTCGCCCATGTGGCCCACGGTGTAGGGGCGCAGGCGGGCGATGGTGTTGCGCAGCGTGTCCTGATAGGCCTTGTCGGTCTTCAGCGTCTGTGCGGCCTCGAGGGTGTTGACCAGCAGCTCGCGCACGATGGCCAGGTCGGCGGTGCCGCCATAGACCGTGGCACCCTGGTAGCCCTTGTCGGTCACGTACAGGGCCTCGGGCGAGGTGGCGGGCGCCGTGATCAGTTCGCCGGGACGGTTGGGGTTGTCGACGAGCCAGCGCAGCATGAAGTCGCTGGCCCCCTTCATCAGCGGGTAGGCCGTGTGCCGCAGGTAGTCGCGGTCTTGCGTGTAGAGATAGTGGTCGTAGACATTCTGCATGAGCCATGCTCCGCCCATGTTCCAGTTGCTCCATGTGGGGCTCTCACGCTTCTCGCCCACGGGGTTGGTCATGGCCCAGATGTCCGAGTTGTGTCCGCAGCTCCAGCCTTGGCGTATGCCGTAGTAGTTCCATGCGTTGCGTGCGCCGGTGACGGCCAGGTTCTGCGTGAAGGTGGCCAGCGGTGCAAACATCTCAGGCATGTTGGCCACGTCGCAGGGCCAGTAGTTCTCCTCGAGGTTGATGTTGATGGTGTAGTTGCCTCGCCACGGAGCCCGCAGCTTGTCGTTCCACAGGCCCTGCAGGTTGGCCGGTACACCCGGCGTTCGCGAGCTGGCGATGAGCAGATAGCGGCCAAACTGGAAGTAGAGCGTCTCGAGGTATTTGTCGAGCGGGCTGCCCGAGCCATAGCTGCGCAGCATGGCGTCGGTGGTGGCGGTGAGGTTGGGCTGCGCCCCTTCGAGGTGCAGCCTCACGCGGCCGTAGATGGATTGGTAGTCGCTCAGGTGTCGGGTGCGCAGACTGTCGTAGGTGTAGTTCACCAGGTGCCAGGCATTGTCCATGGCATTCTCGATGTAGGGTGCGCCCTGGGTCACGGGGTGCTTGTTGTAGCCGTTGAAGCTCGTCTGGTTGACGAAGTAGATGGTAGCCTCCGTGGCCCCGTTGATGAGCAGGCTGGTGTCGGTGTGCTCCACCGTGCCGCCGGCGTTCTTCACGCGCAGCACCGAGCAGAAGTGTATGCTCTCCTTGGGGTCGCCCACGGCGTAGCCCGTCATGGTGAGCTGCCGGTCGGAGGCCTTGACGGCATGGCTCACCTGCGAGGTGAGCGCCACGTGGCAGTTGAGGGCCCCGGGTCGCGATGCCCTGAGGCGCATGGCGATGACCTTGTCGGGATGCGAGGCGAAATATTCGCGGGTGAAGGTCACGCCGCCGCGCTCGTAGCGGTCGCGGCACAGGGCGCTGTCGAGGCTGAGCTCCCGGCGGTAGCCCGTCACCTCGCCGCTGTTGAGGTCGTCGATGAAGAGCGTGGCCAGCGGCTGGTAATACTGTGAGTTGTTGCCCTGCACACGCAGTTGCAGCGAGTCGGCCTTCGCGTAGTCTTCGCTGAACAAGGCCTGCCGGATGGCCGGAATCCACCGGTGGGCCGTGCTGTCGGTGTTGAGGTCTACGGGTTTGCCCGTCCAGAAGGTGATGTCGTTGATATAGAGCGTGTCGCGGCCGGCACCGCCGTAGACCATGGCACCGAGCCGGCCGTTGCCGATGGGCATCGCCTCCTCGAAATAGTGTGCCGGGCGGTCGTACCACAGACGCATGGGCTGTTGCTGGGCAGCAGCTTGCAGGGCCGGGGCCACGAGGGCCAGAAAGAGCAGATGTTTGTTCATGAGGTAGTGGGTTGTTGGGGATGGGTGGCCTCGCCAGCCTGGCGAGCCACGGTAAAACGAAAAGTCTCCCCAAAGGAAAAGACATCGCACGAGGTAACATCTCACCCTTTGGGAAGACCAGTTATGCAGGGGCGCTTATGCGTCGATGTTGGCGTAGGCGGCGTGCTCCTCGATAAACTCGCGGCGCGGCTCCACGTCGTCGCCCATGAGCATCGAGAATATCTCGTCGGCCTCGGCGGCGTTCTCCACCGTCACCTGCTTGAGCAGACGTGTGGTGGGGTCCATGGTGGTCTCCCAGAGCTGTTCGGGGTTCATCTCGCCCAGACCTTTGTAGCGCTGCGTGTGGATGCTCTTGGCATCCTCGTCGCCGCCGGCATACTTGTCGATGAAGGCCTGGCGCTGCTGCTCGTTGTAGCAATACTCGCTGGTGTTGCCCTTGTAGGTACACTTGTAAAGGGGTGGCGTGGCGATGTAGAGGTGCCCCTCCTCGATGATCTTGGGCATGAAGCGGAAGAAGAGCGTCATGATGAGCGTGTCGATGTGCGAGCCATCGACGTCGGCATCGGTCATGATGATGATCTTGTCGTAGCGCAGCTTGTCGATGTTGGCCTCGCGGTCGTCTTCGCCTTCCACGCCGAAGCGCACGCCGATGCTCTGGATGATGTTCATCACCGACTCAGCCTCGAATACGCGGTGCCACTGCACCTTCTCCACGTTCAGGATCTTACCGCGCAGCGGCAGGATGGCCTGGGTGTAGCGGTCGCGGCCCTGCTTGGCCGATCCGCCGGCCGAGTCGCCCTCGACGAGGAATATCTCGCATTGCTTGGGGTCTTTGTTCGAGCAGTCGGCCAGCTTGCCGGGCAGTCCGCCGCCCGACATCACGTTCTTGCGCTGCACGCTCTCGCGGGCCTTGCGTGCGGCGATGCGCGCCGTGGCGGCGAGCACCACCTTCTCGCAGATCTGACGGGCCTCTGTGGGGTGCTCCTCCAGGTAGTTGGTGAGCGCCTCGCCCACGGCCTGGTTGACGGCTCCCGACACCTCGCTGTTGCCCAGCTTGGTCTTGGTCTGGCCCTCAAACTGCGGCTCGGCCACCTTGATGGAGACGACGGCGGTGAGGCCCTCGCGGAAGTCTTCGCCCGCAATCTCGATCTTGGCCTTCTCGATCTGCTTGGAGATCTGCGGGTCGTTGTCGGCATAGCTCTTCAGCACACGCGTGAGGGCCATGCGGAAGCCCGTAACATGGGTGCCGCCCTCAATGGTGTTGATGTTGTTGACGTAGGAGTGCAGGTTCTCCGAGTAGTCGGTATTGTAGGTGATGGCCACCTCGATGGGCAGGCCCTGCTTCTCGGTCTTGAGGTAGATCACATCGTCGAAGAGGTGCGTGCGGTGACGGTCGATGTAGCGCACAAACTCCTTCAGTCCGTCCTTGGCATGAAACACCTCCTGGCGGGTCTTGCCCTCCTCGTTGGGGCGCAGGTCGGTCAGGGTGATGCGTATGCCGGCGTTGAGGTAGGCCAGCTCGCGCATGCGGCGGGCCACGATGTCCCACTGGAAGATGGTGGTGGTGAAGATGGTGGGGTCGGGCCAGAACTGCTGGCGCGTGCCCCGCTTGTCGGTCTCGCCGACGACCTTCACGGGGTAGAGGGGCTTGCCCTTCTCATACTCCTGCTGGTAGATCTTGCCGTCGCGGTAGACCTGCGACTTCATGTGCATAGACAGGGCGTTGACACAGCTCACACCCACACCATGCAGACCACCGCTGACCTTGTACGAGCCCTTGTCGAACTTACCGCCGGCATGGAGCACGGTCATCACCACCTCGAGTGCGCTCTTGTGCAGCTTCTCATGCTCGTCGACGGGAATACCGCGTCCGTCGTCCTCTACGGTACACGAGTTGTCCTCGTTGATGGTAATCTCTATGTTCTTGCAGAAGCCGGCCATGGCCTCGTCGATCGAGTTGTCTACCGTCTCGTTGATGAGGTGGTGAAGACCCTTCTCACTGATGTCGCCGATATACATGGCCGGACGCTTGCGTACAGCCTCCAGACCCTCCAACACCTGGATGTTGGAGGCAGAATAGTTGTCTGCCTGATGTTGATTTTCTGTCATTTGATTTTAGTCGTATGTTATTATGCAAAGATACTAATAAAACTCGACATGGCGAAATCTTTGAGGGGTAAAAATCACCTGGTTGGAGGTCTAAAAAAGTATAAAAACACCATTGCCCGTTACTGCGTTCGTGCCTTCTTTCACAGGCTGCGTGATGTTGCCGTAGGGTGGTCTGAAGGCTGCCGTATTGTGCTTCGAGTCGAACCACGCGCTGCTTCGACCCGAATCACGCGCTGCTTCGACTCGAACCACGCACTGCTTCGACTCGAAGCAGGTGTTGTGCCGGCTTGTGTGTGCCCGCCGAAACACTGTTGCCAATGGGCGTGTGGGCAGGGTGGGGAGAGCCGTAAGGCATGAGCGGGCAGGCGTTGGTGGATGGCTTTGTCGCAAACAGCGATGCCGGGGGTGGGAGGAAGTAAAAAAGCCGGGTTCAGAGTAGATACATACCGCAACTTTTTTATACCTTTGTAGGTGATGATCAAAAATAACGTTACAGGCTTTTTGTTCCTCCTTCTCCTGGTGCCCTTAGCGGTGTCGGGTGCAGATTTTTTCACTACGAGCGGCTTCAAGTTTGTGCAGCGGCAGGGCAACGTGTCGTTTGCCGCAGAGGTCGACTTTCCGGTGACAGGTGAGGCGGCGGCGATGCGCAGCGTGAAGGGCTGGATCTGTGATATCCTGGAGGTGGAGGAGCCTGTACGGCTGGAGGAAGGCGACTTTCGGGGCTTGCTGCAGCGCAGCTTCGAGGGGTTTCTCGGAGTGGCCGACAACTGCTCGCGGCGCATCGAGATCGAGCGGCGTTACGAGGACGCCGATGTGGTGACCTTTGCCGCCCTGGTGGTCGACAAAGACTCTGCCACCTGGCGGAGCGAAGACTATGCCACGTTCAGCAAGGCCGACGGGCATCGCATCGGGGTGGACGAGGTGTTCAAATGCAGCGAGAAGAAGATCAAGGAGCTGATGTGGCAATGGCGCGGCAACGTGCCGGTGGACGTGAAGTCGGCCGACGGTCTGGTGGTGGGCGACGTGGCCTTTCTCGATGGTTGGGTGGTGGTCATCGGCCCGGCCCAGGGTTACACCGGTGCTGCCTATCTCATCCGCTACCAAGATGCTGAGCCTTATCTGCAGGGTAAGCCGGGCGGCCGATATTTCGAGCGATAGTTGTTTTCGCTTTTGTAGGTTAACTCTTTTGTTCCTCCGCTCGCCTTCGGCGAATCTGAGAATATACACTCGGCGCATGCTCATCGCACAATATAGCAACGGGCCATGCTTGCACGGCCTGTCTCAGCATATCCAAACTGCTGTGTGGATAGGTCGTGGGCAAGAAGGAGGAACCGAAAGTGGACCATGATATTCTCGCATTGCCCCGCCGGCGGGGGGGGCAATAGATGTTTTGCGATGAGCCGGCCGATATACCTTAAAATATATTCTGCATATATTCTATGATTCGCCGAAGGCTAGCGGAGGATTAACAGGCAGAGTAGCGAGGAAACGCTGTAAGGTATGAGCCGCTCGATTTGTTGCTCTTGGCATCCTACGCACATTTGCCGGCCAGCGATCCAATCCTTCAGCAAAACCTATCCACCAGCCAACCCACCCGGCTGCCAACAGAAAAGGCCGCATCCTATGAGGATACAGCCTTGTATGTGTGTGTCATCAAAAGCCTGACGTCTTAGCCGAGCTTGTTGATGTGCTGAGCCAGACTAGACTTCAGGTTGGCAGCCTTGTTGGCGTGGATGATGTTGGTCTTAGCCAACTTGTCCAGCATCTTCTGCACTACGGGGTACTGCTTCACAGCCTCGTCCTTGTCAGTGGTAGCGCGGAGCTTGCGCACAGCGTTACGCATGGTCTTTGCATAATACTTGTTGTGCAAAGTCTTGGTCTTTGTCTGACGAATTCTTTTAATTGATGATTTGTGATTTGCCATCTTAAATTCTGCTTTTTATTTTGAAAGTAGTCCCTAGGAGAGTCGAACTCCTCTTTAGAGAATGAAAATCTCTTGTCCTAACCGATAGACGAAGGGACCAGCGCCTCAATTAGCGGATGCAAAGTTACTGCTTTTTATCGGTCTCGCCAAATTTTACGCGGATTATTTTCTTTAATCTCCTGATTTTTCGTATTTTTGCCTTGTTATGGAAACAAGAACACGGGCCATCGTCCTTCATGCGCTCAGATATGGCGAGTCGCAGTTGATTATAGATATGTTCGCGCGCGAACAGGGGCGTGTGTCTTTCATCTGTCATGTGCCGAAGTCGGGACGCGGCAAGGTGAAGAAGCCTCTGTTTCAGCCGCTGACCGTGCTCGAGGTGGTTTACGACCACCGTCTCAATGCCTCGTTGCAGCGTTTCAAAGACTTGCGGTTGGCCCATACCTTTACCACTATACCGTTTGATGCCTTCAAGTTGTCGATTTCGCTCTTCATCGCTGAGTTTCTGACCCATGCCACAAGGGCCGAACAGCAGAATGAGGCCTTGTACGAGTATATGGAAAACAGCCTGAAATGGCTCGACGGTGTGACTGGGGGCTTTGCCAATTTCCATCTAGTGTTTATGATGCGACTGTCACGTTTCATCGGTTTCTTTCCCAATCTCTCGGGCTATATGCCCGGCGCATGGTTCGACCTGCGCAACGGCGCCTTCACCCGGCAGCACCCCACGCATCCCGACTTTTTGGAGCCCGCCGAGGCCGCCCGCATCGGTCTGCTCATGCGCATGACCTACGAGAACATGCGGTTTTTTAGGATGTCGCAGGCCGAGCGCAACCGCTGTGCCGAGCTCATCTTGGTGTACTATCGTCTCCATGTGCCCAATTTTCCCGAGCTGCGCTCGCTCGAAGTGCTGAAGACTTTGTTTTAGGGTATCAATGCCCAGGCTGTGGGGTGGGATAGTCATGGGTGTGTGGTATGCAGAGAATATGCAGAATGAGGGCTTGTTGGTTCTTTCTTATACATTTGACATATATTTTGTATATTCATGTTTTGTAAAATCAATACTTCATGTTTTGCTTTGAAATATTAATCATTGTGGTTTTGAAAATGGCTAATATGTGTCAAAGTGAGCGTTATTTTAATGAATATATAAAAATATTATCCAAAATATTTGCACATTATATAAACTCTTTTTAACTTTGCGGCAGAAAGGTTAACGTTTTGCTGTAAGGTGTGTGCGCCGACAGATGTCTTTCGCCGATGACATAGATTTTAGGTTCTTGCCGACAAGAACAGAACAGGATATATATAGTGGTATTTATTTAGTATTATTATTTTAAAGAGAGAGAGAAAGATGATGAAAAGACTTATGATGATGATGGTTGGAGCCACGATGTATTGTGGCGTGGCTCTGGCCCAGACCCAGGTTCGCGGAACCGTTGTCTCTTCAGAGGACGGTGAGCCTATCGTGGGTGCGTCGGTCATGGTGGCAGGTACCAAGATGGGTACCATTTCTGACTCTGAGGGTAATTTCACCCTGTCGGTGCCCGCCAACGGCAAGTTGCAGATATCTTATCTGGGCATGCAGACCCAGCAGGTAGCAGCCAAGAACAACATGATGGTAAAGCTGACCCCTGAAGACAATACCCTGACCGATGTGGTGGTGACCGCCCTGGGCGTGTCGCGTGAGAAGAAAGCCCTGGGCTACGCCGTGAGCGAGGTGAAGGGCAGCGACCTGCTGAAGTCGCGCGGTGGACTGAACAACCCCGTCAACGCGCTGACGGGTAAGGTGGCCGGCTTGCAGATCGCGTCGGGTGCGGGAAGCATGGGTGGTTCGTCGAAGATCCTCATCCGTGGCGTGAGCTCGCTCTCGGGCAACAACCAGCCTCTCTTTGTGGTCGACGGGGTGCCCATCGAGGGTGCCGACTACAACTCCACCGAGACGGCACGCGGCGGCGGCGGCTACGACTATGGTAACCTCATTCAGGATATCAACCCCGACGACATCGACAACATATCGGTGCTCAAGGGTTCGGCCGCCACGGCACTCTATGGCAGCCGCGCCTCCAACGGTGTCATCATGATCACCACCAAGCGGGCCAAGGCCGGCTCAGGGCTCAATGTGGAGTTTACCTCTACGCTCGGTTTCGAGAAGGTGACCAAGTTGCCCAAGCTGCAGAGTCAGTATGGTGGTGGCTACGGCTACGCCGGCGAATACGTTTATGGCTATGAGGGCGACGACTTCAGCACCACCACCATCAATGGGGTGGAGTATACCGTGCCCGACTATGGCATGGACGAGAGCTGGGGCCCGAAGCTCGACGGCCGGCAGGTGCTCTCGTGGTACGACCTGGCCAAATGGGAGGCCGGCGGCAAGGTGGGCAACCCCACCACCTCGGCATGGAGTCCGGCAAGCTCAGACTTCCGCGACTTCTTCGAGACCGGTGTGTCGTTCACCAACAACGTATCGGTGTCGCAGGCCCACGAGAACAGTGCCTTCCGCATCTCTTATACCAACATCTCGCTCAACGGATACCTGCCCAACAGCAGTCAGTATAAGAATACCTTCAGCGTGACGGGCAACATGATGAGCAAGGACAAGAAGTTTAATGTCTTTACGGCGGTCAACTTCTTCAACAGTCGCACCAAGGGCCGTCAGGACACCGGCTACGGCAGCAACAACATCATGGTGAAGTTCACCCAGTGGGGACAGCGACAGCTCAATATCGACGAGCAGAAAGCCCTCTACCAGTTTCCCGACGGTACGCAGGCCACGTGGAACCGCGCCGGCGTCGACGACCCCACGCCTGAGTATCACAACAACGTGTACTGGAGCCGATATATGAACTACGAGAACGACTCACGCAACCGTATCTATGGTAATGTGGGTGTGAGCTACCAGATTCTGCCGCAGCTCAAGGCCCAGTATAAGGCCAACCTCGACTTCTATGTAGACAAGCAATATGAGCGCAACGCCGTGGGTTCGCAGGAGCAGTCGCGCTACAGGGAGGTGTCGAGACAGCAGTATGAGATGAACCATGAGTTTATGCTGATGTACCAGCAGGCCTTCGGCGACTACAGCCTCTCGGCCAATCTGGGTGCCAACATCATGAAGCGCCACTACGAGTATGTATACGGCGAGACCCAGGGGGGAATCGCCATCCCACTATATTATAACCTGGCCAACTCGGTGTCGACGGCTGCCGCCTACAACTATAAAAGCGAGAAAGGCATCAACTCGCTCTTCGGCGATGTGACCGTAGGCTGGAAAAACATGGTCTACCTCGAGGGTACGCTGCGCGGCGACAAGTCGTCGACGCTGCCCTCGGGCAACAACACCTACGTCTATCCGTCAATCTCGGCCAGCTGGGTGTTTTCTGAGATGCTCAAGAACAAACTGCCGTGGCTCAGCTACGGTAAGGTGAGGGCCGGTTACTCGCGAGTGGGTAACGACACCGACCCCTACCAGCTGCTGTCGACCTATTCGCAGTACACCAATATTGACAGTTCTACGCCGGGCTATGTGCTGTCGAGCACGCTCAGCAATGCCGACCTCAAACCCGAGTCGACGCGCTCGTGGGAGTTTGGTCTGGAGGCTGCCTTCCTCAACAACCGACTGGGTTTCGACCTGACCTTCTATACCACCACCACCAAGGACGAGATTTTGCCGCTGTCGGTATCGGGTACCACAGGTTACCTCTACAAGATGGTCAACTCGGGTGAGATACAGAACAAGGGTGTGGAGTTTGCCTTCCATGCCACACCGGTGAAGACCCGTGACTTTGAGTGGAACACCAACATCACCCTGTCGCACAACAAGAACAAGGTGAAGAGCCTGAGCGAAGGCGTAGACTACTACCGCATCACCACCGCGCCGTTCAGCACAGAGATCGGTGCCGTGGTGGGTGAGGAGTACGGCGTCATCCGTACCACCAACTACCTCTACGACGCTGAGGGCCACAAGCTGGTGGACCCCAATACGGGTCTCTACCTCGCCACCGACTCTTATGAGAGCGTAGCCAGCATCTATCCCGATGTGACGGGTGGATGGGTCAACACCTTCAGATACAAGAATTTAGACGCCAGTATACAGTTTGACTTCTCGCGAGGCGGACACTATTTCTCCACCACTTATATGTGGGGTATGTATTGCGGTATGTTTGAAGAGACCGCTGCCAACGGCGTGCGTGAGAACGGCATCGTGACCGACGGGTATGTGGCCGCGGTGGATGCCGGCGGAAACCTCATACAGAATGCCGACGGTACCTACCAGAGCAGTGGCAAGAACACCACGAGGGTGTCGGCACGCGACTACTACGAGAACTACTACAGCGGACCCGGCGCACAGAGCGTGTTGAGCTCCGACTACGTCAAGCTGCGCGAGATCAACGTGGGCTATACCTTCAACTTCAGGCCTTCGTGTATCGTCAAGTCGCTGCGCCTATCGGCCTACGGCCGTAACCTGGCCATCTGGGGACCCGACGTGAAGCACTTTGATCCCGAGATGATTGTCACCAGCTCGGGCAACGTGCAGGGGATCGAAGGTGGTGCCACGCCAATGGTGGCTACATTCGGTGTTACAGCAAATGTTAAATTCTAAACCAAGGGAGGAACAAACATGATGAACAAGTTTCTGAAATATATCATAATGGGGGGCATCGGGTGCTCGCTCGCTGCGTGCGAAGACCTGGAAAGCATGAACAACAACCCCAACAGACCATCGGCTGTGCCCTCGCACATGCTCATGGAGGGTGCACAGAAATGGACCATGGACTATATCTATGATGTGTGGTTCAGCGGCAGGCAATGTCTGGTATATTCGCAGCAGTGGAGCCAGCGCAACTATACCGAGGAGGATCGTTATCAGATCCGTGAGTCGGTGAACAACAATTATTTCAACTACCTCTACATGGGTATGGCCGATTTCGACAAGGTGATCAAGGCCAACCAGGATGAGGCCACGGCGGCCACCAACTCGGCCTACGGTGCCAACAGCAACCAGATTGCCGCGGCCATGATCATGAAGGTGTGGCTCATGGATGTCATTACCGACACTTGGGGCAGTGTGCCCTACTCGGAGATTGCCCAGCTAGAAGACAATGGTGTGCTGTATGCCAAATACGATGACCAGAAGGACATCTATGCTGGTATGATCAGCGACCTGACCAAAGCCGTGGAGATGATCGACGAGAGCCAGCCCGCCTTCACCTCGGGCGACGTCATCTATGGGGGCGATGCCTCGAAGTGGAAGAGGTTCGGCAACTCGCTCAAGTGCCGTCTGGCCATCCACGTGTCGAAGGTGGATCCCAACTGGAAGTCGTATATCAAGGAGGCATTGGCCAGTGGTGTGATGACGAGCAACGACGATGCCGCGAAGTTCACCTACGCTGCATCGGGCACCGACTACTGTCAGTTCTATGAGGGCTACTTCGTAGACCGCCGTAACGACTTCAGCATCAACAAGACACTTACCGACCTCATGAAAGGTCAGCCCGATACGCTGAACAGCAAGACGCATCCTTGGGAGGGTGTGGTAGACCCACGTCTGAAAATCTACACCTCAGTGAACGACGAAGACAATGTCTATAACGGCATGTGTGTGGCCACGAGCACGGGTGTGCAGGCCAAGATTTATGTACAGGATAATGTGCCCAACTGGTATTACAATCCTCCTGTGTGCCTGACCAAGACCTATGCCGTGCCCTTGATGACCTATGCTGAACAGAAGTTCATAGAGTGCGAATACAACGGTTACGATGCCGCCGACTATGAGGCTGGCGTGCGTGCCTCGCTGGAATACTGGTATGACATTGCCGGAGCAAGCCTCGCGAAAACGGTAGAGGATGCCTACGTGGCAGCCGTGAGCCAGACCGTGGATGCAGAGACCTGCGCCATACAGAAGTATATCGATCTCTTTACCAATGGCACCGAGGCCTGGACCGAGATACGCCGCACAGGCTATCCCAACCAGATTGTGCGTCCGGGAGAATACTGCGCTATACTGGGCACGACGAAGTATGCCTTCACGCCGCTGAGCGACACCAAGGGCGATATTATCTCACGTGTGAAGTACCCCACCAACGAGAGTACCCTCAACGGTGCCAACTGGACGGCAGCCGTAGCCAAACTCGCTGACGGCACCAACAACTATTACAGCAAGATGTACTGGGATGTGCGTACCTCGACGTACGACCATCCGGCGAACAAATAAATCTCTTTAAAACGTGGCGTCGCTCAACCATGGTGACGCGTCAGACCTGTTTTCTTTGGGTCTGTTTTATGAGATGGCTACACTGGCGCGTGGAGCGTCGGTGTAGCATTTTTCTTGTTTGTGGGTCTTACCTAAAACGCCCGGACTCGCCCGGCCATAATGATGGTTGCGGGTGAATCCGGGCGTTGTGGAGACAATGGTGGAGAGGTCTGGCACCCTGTTCTGGGTGCTGAAGCCTTAGGCCAGGAGCTTGCGGACGATGGCAGAGATAACCTTGCCGTCGGCCTTGCCAGCCATCTGCTTGGTGGCCAGACCCATGACCTGGCCCATGGCCTTCATATCGGTGGCACCGGTCTGGGCAATGAGCGCCTTGACCTGTGCTTCGATCTCCTCCTCGCTGAGGGGCTGGGGCAGATATTCCTTGATGACGGCTACCTGTGCCAGCTCGGCATCGGCGAGCTCCTGACGGCCGGCCTTGGTATAGGTGTCGGCACTCTCCTCACCTTGTTTGGCGAGTTTTTGCAGGATCTTCATGGCAGCGTCGTCCTCTAGGGTGTCGTTGGCACCAGGGGCGGTCTTGGCCTCAATGAAGTATTTCTTAATGTTGCGAAGTGCCTCCAGTCGCACTTTGTCGCGGGCTTTCATGGCCGAGCGGATGTCGCTGCTGACCTGATCGAATAATATTGACATAGTTATTATTTAAACCTCTTATTCTTATGCAAAGCTGATCACACCTTGTACGGTGTCAGCCTTGTCTTCGTTGTCTTGTTCATGTTTAGTGCCACTGGCCTGCAAACGGATTTCATCGAGCACCTGCCGGGTGCGCTTGTAGGTCGGTGAGTTCTCGACGGCCAGGATCACATCCTCGTTGTCGAGGTCATCCTGGCTGAAGATATAGATGTGGGGACGCCGCTTGTATTTGGTGTTCTTGGCATCGCTGGCGTAGTAGCGGTTGCGGCGGTCTTGGCGCTCTGCAGCTTTCTCCTCCTCTTCGGCAATGCGGTTGGCTTCTTCCTGTGAGCGACGGCTGACGCGGTCTTTGGGCTCCACATCCTCGATGCCGAAACCCGTGGCCAGGATGGTGACCTTGACTTTCTTCTCCAGGTCCGGGTCGATGGCCAGTCCCCAT
>JBHAFS010000082.1:0-3512 GCA_041856205.1 Prevotella sp. | reverse complement strand
TTTTGCCATCTTTCGGCCTCTCTTCGGCTCAAATTGCCAGTTCACTCAGTCGTTATGCCCGCATAACTCCTTCGTTCACTTGCAATTTGACCTCGAAGATAGTCTCGAAAGCTGACAAAGCTAATTAATAGAACCCACCTTTAATATTTTAATCCTGAAGTTCTCGCTGTCTTGCTTCATGACCTTCTGCACGTCTACGGCATCGAAGGGCAGGGGGGCACGGACAAGCTCGGGGGCATTGAAGCTCTTGAGCAGGTGGTCGTAGACCTGAGCACTACGCTGTGGCAGCACGAAGGGCTTATGGGCCTTGCCGTGGCGGTCGATATAGCAGAAGTAGGGCTTGCCGTAGAGGCCGTCGTCGCGTTTCGAGGCGAACACCAGCCACCTGCTGTTGCTCGACCAGCTGTGGTAGGTGTCGCTCATGCGTGAGTTGACCACAGCCAGCGTGTCGATGCGACGGGTGACGAGGTCGAGCATCCAGAGGTCGGCCTCGCGGTGCCAGATGGGGAAGGTGCCATAGTCGGCCACGGTAAACACTAGGTGGCGACCGTCGGGTGAGATGCGGGGATGACATACGCTGCGGCTGCTCACCAGGGTGTCGACCTGTGTGCCCGTGCGCCCCGTGCGTGCGTCGAAGGGGATGCGCACCAGGGCGTAGCGCAACTGGCGCAGCTGGCGTGGCAGGTCCAGGCGTGGAGCAGCACAGTAGTAGAGGTAGCGGCCGTCGGGCGAGATGGTGGGGAAGGTCTCAAGCACCGTGCTGTCGGCCGTCAACGTGTTGAGCAGGATGGTGTTGGTGTTGAGGTCGGCCACGTAGACGTCCGACTTGCTGTCGTAGACCTCCAGCCTTCGTGAGCCCTTGGCATGGAAGGCAGGGATGATGACGTTGCTCGAGAACGCAATGAAACGCCCGCCGGGAGCAAAACCGAAGTAGACACTCGGCGACACCATGCTGTGATCGGCGGTCGAGGCCTGGATATTGAGCTTGCGCAACATACCGTTGCGGTTGAGGATGGCACCGCCGCCCTGACCGCGCACATAGAGCATACTCATGGCGGCATCCTGCTGCGAGGGAGTGTGGCAGTTCATGCACCGGTTCTCCAGCAGGTTGTGGTCAGCGAAGTTGCGGGTTGAGAAATCCTCCACACACCGCTGCTGCAACACGAGGTGGTTCCACATCTCATAGTCGGGCTCGATGAGTCGATAGGTGAGGTAAGGGTCAATGCTGTCGTTGGCCACAAACCAGTGGAAACGGCGGTAGGCCGTCCACCGTCCGTTGTACCTGGCCATCACTTGCACGGTGAGCCGCTTGCCACGGTTGTCGCGCAACAGCCGGTGCCACTCGTCCTCATCGAACACCGCCTCGTTGTCGCCGCGGCAGCTCATGCGCTCGCCATTCACCTCCACGGTCACAGCATCGGCCGAATCGCGCAACATGAAGTTGAGCGGCGCGATGTTCGGCGGGATGGTCACATCGGTATAGTCGGGATAGATCTGCGGCAGTCGATTGACAGTCTGTGTGTTGCGCGGCGTAGGACTACAGCTGCCCAGCAGCCACAGGCCCGCCATGACCATCAAGGGCAACAGGCCCTGGGTTATCTTCTTTATTGTCGTTTTCCTCATGGCTCCTCCACTCATTTCTTGTCATAATAATACCAATAGGTGTCGCTGAAGGCGCTGCTGCCCCGTTGCCCGTTGTAGTCCATGAACCGCCTGAGCACGTCGGGGCGCGTGATGTATCGGCTCCACTCCTGCTGCGGTATCTGCTGGGCAGCCAGACAGATGAGCAGTGCCTCCTGGTAGATGGTCTCGTTGCGCGGACGGCCTTTGCCGAGGCAGAACCGCCGATAGTCGTCCCAGAAGGTATGCAGGTCTTTGAGGATGAGGTCGCTGCAGAGCATATAGTTGATGGCAACCTCGTTGGCAGGATTCGACTCCACCAGTTCGTTCATCATCACATGTGCGTTGTCGGTGAGGCGCAGCGTGTCGCGCGTGTTGATGAACTGCCGCTTGCGTGCCAGTTCCTCGCGCACGGCCTTGGTCTGCCGGCCCGGCATGCGGTCTTCGGCCCACTGGCGGTAGGCCAGCGTATGACTCAGCAGGCGCAGGTACTTCATGGCCGCCGGCATGTCGCCGTTCACCAGGTTGGCCTCGGCCAGTCGTTTCATCATCCGCACGTTACGGTTGTCGGGCGAGAAGACATTGGTCATCATCGCCGCGCGCTCGGCAAAGGTCATGTCGCCCATCAGGTAGTAGACCTCGTTGATGCGGAAGATCTCGAGCGTGGGCGTGTCGGGACCGATGCGCTTGAAGATGCCCAGGTCGGTGGGCTCCACCTTCAGCAGATTCTGCGCCAACAGTCCGCTACGCGCCGAGGCAAGGTTATAATAGAAGGTCATCTGCAGCGTGCGCTTGTCGGCGGGCATCTGTTCCACCATGGCCATCACCCGTTGGTCGTGCCCCCAGTAGTACGCATTGTCGACGGCCAGCAACCGCTCCAAGGCGAAAGCCGGCTTCGCCAGGCGTCCCACGCCGGGGTAGGCATAGAGGCGGTCGAGGTTGAGCAGGTAGACAGGCTTGGTGAGGGCCAGCAGGGCGATGACCGTCAGCGTTGCCGCTGCCGTGCGGGCCAGCCCGCCGGTGCGTGCCTGCCGCCATGCACCTGCCATGGCCAGCGCGGCATACAGCCATACGCCGTAGCCAAAGCACCAGTGGGCAAGCAGCGTGCCTACCGCCACTGCCGCCATGCCCAACAGCCTGCCGCCGAAGCCCTTGCCGCCGCGCGGCGTGAGCAGCCACAGCAGCGACGCACCTCCCACGCAGAGCACGCTGCTCAGGCGATGGCTCTCGCTCAGGCAGAACAGTGCCTCAAGGGTCATCACACCCATGGCCACCGCGTAGGCCGCGCCGCGCCCCAGGCCCGCACGCTGCATGGCCCTGCGCACGAGGTCGCCCGTGACGAGGAGCACGCCGGTGAGGATCACCGCACCGGCATAGATATAATAATAAAACTGAGTAAGAAAGTCGCCCGCGAGGCAGGCCAGCCACGCCGGTTTGCTGAAGTAGCCAGCCAGATAGTCGCTCGACAAGAGGAATATCTGGTTCTGCTCCTGGTAGAAGAAGTGGCAGGGGTAGCATAACTGGAAGAAGGCCCAGCATAGCACGCCCCACAGCAGGATGCCCGCCATTTGCCAGACTTGGGTTTTCGTCGCTTTCATCGGTTTGGATGGTTAGTATTTACAAAAGTACAACAAATTGGTGGGACACGCAATGCCCATCCCACCATTTTTTCATCCCCGCCACCACATTCATGCCCTCTGCCCCACCTGCACATCTAAAAACGACTCAATAGAAATATGCTGGGGATAGTGCTTTTTCATTCGAAAATGTTTGTATAGTGAACAGCCGATAAAACGGCTATTCTGGTTTAACTTGTTTGTTTTGACACAATAAAAGAAATAGCAGGCTGCGGAATGCCGTCTGCGACTATTGGGTAGGCATTTAAATTTTAA
>JBHAFS010000081.1:0-25269 GCA_041856205.1 Prevotella sp. | reverse complement strand
TTTAAAATTTAAATGCCTACCCAATAGTCGCAGACGGCATTCCGCAGCCTGCTATTTCTTTTATTGTGTCAAAACAAACAAGTTAAACCAGAATAGCCGTTTTATCGGCTGTTCACTATACAAACATTTTCGAATGAAACACTACCAAAAACTAATGTTCATGGCTGCGGCCTTATTGTTTTCGTCAGCCATCCTCGCACAACCGTCTGCCACCATTCCCTCTGCCTGTGGTGAATCCGCCCGCTCCCACCCTTGGTACGGTGCCAGGGTTGCCTACTTTGGCGACTCGCTGACTGATCCGAGAAACAATGGGTCCAAGAGAAAATACTGGGGATTTCTTGAGGATATTCTACACATCACTCCTTATGTATATGGCATCAGCGGGCGCCAGTGGGACAACATCCCCAACCAGGCCCAGAGGTTGTTTCAAGAACATGGATACGACTTTGATGCCATTATCATCTTGATAGGCACAAACGATTACAACCACGGTGTCAGGATTGGCCCATGGTATGTTGAACGCGATACTACCGTGTATGCAGCCGTTGGCAAACCCAAACAACTTGTGGACCGAAAATATCGGTCATGGAATCTTGACCCTTCAACCTATCGCGGGCGAATCAACATTGCCTTGAAAAAGTTGAAGGAGATGTTTACCGACAAGCAGATAGTGTTGCTCACTCCGCTCCACCGAGCAATCTTTGATGCCAACGAGAAAAATGTCCAGCCTGATGAGCGCATGCAAAACCTCTGTGGCGAGTATCTTGACGCCTATGTAGAGAGCATCAAGCAGGCCGGTTCTATTTGGAGTGTACCCGTCATCGACCTTAACGCCCTCTCAGGCTTGTACCCCCTGATCAACGGAACCACCTATTTCCACACCGACAATGACCTGCTCCACCCCAACGACGCGGGGCATGAACGAATGGCTCAAACGCTGGTATACCAACTGCAGTCTTTACCTTGTAAGTTCGGCAAATGATTATTTGATGACCACGGCCTTCACAATGCGAACATCGTCAGTGGGTCGGTCGTGGTCGTCGGTAGCCACAAAATCAATGTCGCGCACGATGTCCAAGCCCCTGACCACCTCACCAAAAACAGTATACTGTCCGTCGAGGTGAGGCGTTCCTCCACGTTCCATGTAATGCCGGCGAATTTCAGGAGTGAGCTTCACTCGGCCCTGTGTGGCAGAATCGAGCCGTGCCTGGACCTTATCCAACCCCTTGGGCCCGAAGGTATAACCATAGACGATGTAGAACTGTGCCGCCGAAGACCTACGCTCTGGGTTGACCTTGTCGCCCTCACGCGCTGCGGCCAGCACACCACGCTTGTGGAAATACTTGGGAAACACGATTTCCGGCGCCAAAGTATAGTCGAGGTCATAGTCACCCACCTCCGTTCCAGGCTTGGCATGCCGTGTGGTAGAGTCGCCGGTCTGGATCATGAAATCGGCAATGACCCTGTGCCACAGGATTCCGTCATAATACCCAGACCTCACCAGCTTGATAAAATTGTCGCGATGCAGGGGCGTCTCATTGTAAAGCTCTACAACGATGTCTCCTTTGGTCGTTTGTAAAAGAACCTGGAATCTACAATCCGAAGAGTCGGTCTTTACCTTCAACGAATCCGTCTGTCCAAAGACAGGCAACTGCATAAGCCATATAGCCATCACTATCAAACAATACTTCATTTGCGTTCCTTTATAAGATATATAATAGGTAAAGGTAAGCATTTTTGAAAAAATAATGTTCTAATTTTCCTCAAAAATATTAATTTTTAATATAAAAAAGGCTTGAGCTAATATTTTGTTTTGCCATTTAAGATAAATCATATAAATTTGCAAAGCATAAAGTTAATTGAATGAACTCAGTATTACTTGGCGCTTAGCCAAGTATCTGTAAAGATGTGATCACTATGAACAAGAAACTTCTCATTCCCCTCATTTTGGTGATTCTCCTGTTGGCAGGAGGCATGGCTTGGCTCTACATCAACCTGGATAGGCAGAAGAAAGCCAATCAAGACATGGTTCAACTGGCAGAGCTGGACAAGAAAGAAATGGAAAACGAATACCAGCAATTCGCCAACCAGTACAGCGAGATGAAGACCCAGATCAACAACGATTCCATTGTGGCACAGCTCACCCAGGAGCAGGAACGCACCCAGCGCCTGTTACAGGAACTGAAAGAGACCAAGAGCACCGATGCCCGCGAGATTGCCCGACTGAAAAAGGAACTGGCTACGGTACGCGCCGTGTTGCGCAGCTATGTCATAGAGATCGACTCACTGAACCGATTGAACCAGAATCTCACCGCCGAGAATACCCGCATCAAGGGACAATACGAAGAGGCGAGCAAACAGATTGAGGGCCTGAACACCGAGAAACAGACTCTCTCTGAGAAAGTGGCCATTGCAGCCCAGCTCGACGCCATCAGCATCAATCTGGTGGCCTTGGACAAGCGTGGCAAGTCGACCACCAAGACCAAGAAAGCCAAGAACTTCCAACTCAACTTCTCACTCGCCAAGAATGTTACCGCACAAAGTGGCATGAAGACCGTCTACGTGCGTCTTAACACGCCTACAGGTGCCCTGCTGGGCAATGCCGGGACGTTTTCTTACGAGAACAAGAGTCTGGACTGCTCGATGAAGAAGGCTGTGGAATATGGTGGAAACGAGACTCCCCTGACCCTCTTCTGTCCCATCGATCAGGCTCTCCAGAGCGGTACCTACCGTGTGAGCATCTTTGCCGACGGCAATATGATTGGAAGCAAGAGTTTCACTTTTGAATAAGAATAACACCCCATCAGTATGAGAAAGGTAGTATGCTTTGTCTTGTTGCTGGGCGCTGTCACAGTCTGTCCAGCCCAGCGTGTGCTGACGCTCGACAGTTGCAGGGCATTGGCCTTACGCAACAACAAGCAGATCAATGTGGCCCGACTGAGCAAAGACGTGGCGTTGAACGTCCGCAAGGCCGCCCGCACCAAATATCTGCCCAAGGTCGACGCCGTAGCCGGCTTTGAGCACATGAGCCGTGAAATCAGTCTCCTGAGCAACAGTCAGAAAGCCGCGTTGGGCAACCTTGGCAGCAACGGTCTGCAACAGTTGGGCTCCGATTTGGGCACTGTGCTCAACGATCAAATCAGCGGCCTCGTCAAGCAAGGAGCCATCAGCGCCCAGCAGGCACAGCAAATCGGCTCGATGATGCAGCAGGTGGGCAGCGGCCCAATGGCCCAGTATATTGGCAATCTAGGCAACTCGCTTGGCGAAGAAATCGTCAAGGCCTTGCGTACCGACACCCGTAACATCTTCGGCGGAGCTGTAATGCTTCGACAACCCATCTTCATGGGCGGTGCCATCCAGGCTGCCAACCGCATGGCCGATATTTTTGAGAACATGGCCGACAACGACGTCAGTCAGAAGACCCAGAGCACCCTCTACTCCATCGACCAGGCCTATTGGACTGTGGTATCCCTCAAGCAAAAGCAACACTTGGCCAACAGTTATCGTGACCTTGTGAAAAAATTGGATGACGATGTGCAGAAGATGATCAGGGAGGGCGTGGCTACACGTGCCGACGGACTCAAAGTAGATGTGAAGGTCAACGAGGCTGAGATGCAGATCACCCAAGTAGAAGACGGGTTGTCTCTGGCCAAGATGCTGCTGTGTCAGCTTTGCGGTCTGCCCATGGACCAAGACATCGTGCTGGCCGACGAGGACAACAGCCAACTGACCACCCCCTACACCGATGCTTCCCAATACACCCCCGATTCCACATTATCATCGCGACCAGAGGTGCGTATGCTCCAGAATGCCGTTGACATCAGTGAGCAAGCCACCAAAATCGTGCGCGCGGAATATCTGCCCCATGTAGCCCTGACCGGTGGATACATGATCTCCAATCCCAATATGTTCAACGGCTTCCAGAAGAAATTCGCCGGCGTGTGGAACGTCGGTATCATGGTGCATGTGCCTGTGTGGACTTGGTTTGAGGGAACCTACAAGGTGCGTGCCTCCAAAGCAGCGACAAGCATGGCACAGATGGAGCTGGCTGACGCTCGCGAGAAAATCAACCTGCAGATAGCCCAAGGCCGCTACAAGGTGCGCGAGGCCCACAAGCGACTCCTCATGGCCGAGAAGAACATCAAGAGTGCCGAAGAAAACCTACGATGCGCACAGGTAGGATTCCGCGAAGGCATATTCCAGACCACCGAGGTCATGGAGGCGCAGACTGCCTGGCAGCAAGCCCAGAGCCAGAAAATCGATGCCGAGGTCGATGTAAGGCTCAGCCAGGTAAACCTCGAAAAAGCCCTCGGCATTCTCAAATAAAACACATCAACAACAGTAACATTAAAACAACAGCTATATCATGTCAGCTAAAACACAACATAACAACATTCTGCTGGCCGTCCTGGGATTAGCCACCGCCATTGCCATCGTGGCCATCATTGGATTCTTCACACTGGGTAAGACAGACGAGACCATACAGGGCGAGGTTGAGGTTTCAGAGTTCCGCGTAAGTTGCAAGCTCCCGAGCAGGGTTGTAGAGCTCAGGGTGAAGGAGGGCGACTATGTTCACGTGGGCGACACCCTGGCCATTCTCGAGATTCCCGAGGCCAATGCCCAGCAGCGTGTGGCCGAGGCCGCCGAAGGTGCCACACAGGCCATCAGCAGCCTTACCGAGGAAGGTGCGCGCAAGGAGCAGATCCAGAGTGCCTACCAGATGCTGCAGCAGGCTAAGGCCGCAGCCGAGATTGCCAAGAAGAGCTACACCCGCATCCAGAACCTCTTCAATGAAGGGGTGATGAGCGCACAGAAGCGCGACGAGGCCTTTGCGTCTTATAAGGTGGCCGAGGCTCAGGTCGAGGTCATGCAGAGTCAGTACGACCTGGCCCGCAGCGGTGCCCGCAGCCAAGAAAAAGAGGCTGCCCGCAAAAATGCACAGGCTGCCCAGGGCGCGGTAGACGTAGTAAAGTCATTGCTCAAGGAGACCGTGCAAGTTTCTGCCGTAGAGGGAGAAGTGAGCTCCATCTACCCCAAGGTGGGTGAGCTTGTGGGCATGGGCTCTCCCATCATGAGCATCTCTATCATGAGCGATATGTGGGGAACCTTCAACGTGCGCGAAGACCAACTGAAGGGTCTGAAAATAGGCGATACCTTCACGGCCTTCTCGCCGGCCTTCAACAAAAATGTGACGATGAAGGTCTACTACATCAAGGATGAAGGGGCCTACGCCGTATGGAAAGCCACCAAGAGCATCGGGCAGTACGACCTCAAGACCTTCGAGGTGAAGGCTCGCTTTACCGACAAGTTTGATGGCTTGCGCCCAGGCATGTCGCTGGTAGTCAAAGAATAGTCAGCCATCACAGTTTTGGACAAGAAAAAAAACACCAACAGCCCCAGAAACCACAAACCAGACATCACCGGTGTGGTTGTCAGCATCCTGCATATCTCTTTGCGGGAGCTGAGCATCATGCGCAAAAACCCCATCTATGGTTTTTGCACCATCGTATTTCCCATTTTCATCACCCTGTTCTTCACCACGCTGATGAATGACGGTCAGCCTGTGGAGATGCCCGTTGGCGTTGTCGATCAAGACAACACCGCCACCACCCGCGCCATGGTGCGCAAGCTCGATGCCTTCCAGACCACTCATGTCGTTGCCCATTATCCCAACATGAACGCTGCGCGCGAGGCCATCCAGCGCAACGAGATCTATGCCTTCCTGCTCATTCCCAAAGAGACCACCAGTGGGCTGATGACGGGCAGCCGACCCAAGATCTCGTTCTATTACAGCAATGTGACTCTCGTTGCCGGCTCCCTACTCTACCGCGACCTCAAGACCATTTCCACTCTTGGCTCGGCCGCCGTGGGTGCCAACAAGCTCTCGGCCCTGGGCAAGACCCCCGATGAGATACGTGCGTTCCTGCAGCCCATCACCATCGACCTACACATGATCAACAACCCGTGGACCAACTACAACGTCTACCTGAGTACGGTGATGGTTCCCGGTGTGCTCATGATCTTCATCTTCCTGCTCACACCTTATTCTATAGGCACCGAACTGAAGTTCCGGCGGTCCAGGCAGTGGATCAAGATGGCCGGCGGCAACATCCACATCGCCCTCATCGGCAAGCTGCTGCCCCTGACGCTCCTGTACCTGCTGATGATGTACAGCTACGAGTTCTACCTCTTCTACCACCTCGGGTTCCCCCATCCGGGCGGAGTAGTGCCTATGCTCTTGCTCGGCCTGCTCACGGTGCTGGCCTGCCAGGGCTTTGGTGTCTTTGCCTTTGGGCTGATGCCCTCGTTGCGCATGTCGATGTCGGTCTGCTCACTCTGGTCGGTGATAGGCTTCTCGGCCGGTGGTGCCACCTTCCCCTTGTTTGCCATGGACGGCATTCTCCAGGCCATCTCCCAGCTGCTGCCCATGCGACATTACTATATGATTTATCAGATGAGCATCTTCAACGGCTATCCGCTGACCTACGCCTGGTTCAACATCATGGCATTGGTAATCTTCGCCCTCTTGCCCGCCTTTGTGACCCATAACATCAGAAGGGCCATGCTCGTCTATGTCTATATTCCCTAGCCATGCAAAAAGACAGTCTGTTATATCACATCAAAGAGGGCATCTCCGACACCTGCTACATCTGGCTGAAAGAGACGCGCAGCACCGTGAAAGACGAGGGCGTGCTTATTTTCTGCATCCTCGTGCCACTGCTCTATCCGCTACTCTACTCGTGGATCTACAACAACGAGGTGGTGCGCGATGTGCCTGTGGCCATCATAGACCACTCACACTCGGCTACCTCACGCGAGTTTATCCGCCATTTCGATGCCTCTCCCGATGTGAGGGTGGCCTACTACTGCAGTTCCATCGACCAGGCCAAAGAGCTGACGGGCAAGCAGCAGGTACATGGCACACTTTATTTTCCAGAGGATTTCGAGTCGCGACTATTCCGTGGCGAACAGACTACCGTTGGCGTTTATACCGACATGAGTTTGATGCTGACCTATAAGGCCATCTACATGTCGGCCCAATCGGTCTCGTCAGAGATGAATGCGCATATCCAGATCCAGCGAAGCAATGGCTTCACCAACCGCGATGACGAGGTGACCACACAGCCTCTCGACTTCGACGAAGTACCCATCTTCAACACCACCGGCGGTTATGGCAACGCCATCTTACCCGGAGTGCTGATGGTGATTCTGCAGCAGACGCTCCTGCTCGGCATCGGACTGGCAGCCGGCACGGCCCGCGAGAACAACCGTTACCAAGACTTGGTGCCCATATCCAAGCATTATAATGGCATCTTCCGTATCGTGCTGGGCAAGTCGATGTGCTACTTCATGCTTTATATGGTCATGGGCACCTATCTGGCACTTGTCGTACCCCACATCTTCGGCTTCGTCTCGCTGGTCACAGCCCAGACGCTCATCGGCCTGCTGGTACCCTATATCCTGGCCTGCATCTTCTTTGGCATGACCCTCTCGTGCATGGTACGCTATCGTGAGAACGTCATGCTTCTCGTGGTCTTCACCTCCGTGCCTTTCCTCTTCCTGACAGGTGTCAGCTGGCCCCAGTCGAATATCCCCGGCGTGTGGCAGAGCGTGTCGTATCTCGTACCCTCCACCTTCGGTGTACGTGGCTTTCTTCGCATCTCGTCCATGGGTGCCACCCTGCCCGACATCCGTACAGAGTACCAGGCACTCTGGCTCCAGGTATTCGTCTATTTTGTCCTCACTTGTCTGGTCTACCGCTATCAGATCAACTCTACCCGCCGCCGTGCCTTCGCCCACATGCAGATGCTGAAAGAGAAGGTGGAGGCAGCCAAGCAGCGTAAGCAGGACACCAATACCCAGCCCGCTGCCCCTACGCCGACAGAAAGCGCCGAGTAGGCATACATCGGAACGCAATCCTAGTAACTGACCATTGCCTCATCGGCCAACAGCAAGGCCTCGTGCCGTGGATGTCTAAGGACGACAACACACGACACGAGGCCTTGCTGTTGGCTGTAATACAAAAATATAGCCCTCAATCAGAAAGGCTGGCGCCAGTCGCAGCCCTCGCGCCAACGCGAACACCCGAAAGCCGTCTTACCCTTGATGACATGTCCTTGTCCACACTTGGGACACACGTCTCCCACTTTAGGACCTGCCTCCACTACGGCGGCAACAGCCGTTGCCTCGGTCTTGGCAGCCGCCTTTGCCTTGGTGGCACGTGGCTTGCGCGGCTTCTTGGCCGCGGCAGCAGAATCTCCCTTGTCGGGTCCCGATGCCGTGGGCGCAGGTGCTGGCTCGCCGCCATCAATATGCCGGTTGCTGCTGTCGTGCATCACATCCGACACTATTTTGGCTACCTGCTCCTTCAGCTCGCTGACAAACTGCGCCGGGTCATACTTGTGGTGCTCGATGTCGCGCAGCTTCTTCTCCCAGATACCCGTCAGCTCACAGCTGGTGAGCAGACGTTCGTGTATGGTGTCGATGAGCTGCGTGCCCGTGGGCGTGGCCACCAGGTTCTTGCGCTCCCTGCGGATATAGTGACGCTTGAACAAGGTCTCGATGATACCGGCCCTTGACGAAGGGCGCCCAATGCCATTCTCCTTCATGGCCGCACGCAGTTCCTCATCGTCCACAAACCTGCCCGCCGTCTCCATGGCCCGCAGCAGCGAGGCCTCGGTATAGTGCTTAGGCGCCTGTGTCATTTTCTCGGTAAGGGTGGGCTTGTGAGGGCCCGATTCGCCCTTTACAAACGTTGGCAACGTGCGCTCCTCGTCGTCTTTGCGCGTCTCCTCGTCGTCGTCACGCTGCTCTTCCTTGACATATACAGCCCGCCACCCTGGATCCAGAATCTCTTTTCCTGTTACCTTGAACTCCACCTCGTCGACCTTGCCCATCACCGTGGTGGTCGAGAACTTACAATCGGGATAGAACGCCGCCACAAAACGGCGCACTATGAGATCGTAGACCTTGAGCTCGAAGTCGGTCAACCCACTCGGCGTCTGCCCCGTGGGAATAATGGCATGGTGGTCGGTGACCTTGCTACTGTCGAACACCCGTTTGGTCTTGGGCAACTTAGGACTCAGCGCTGCCAGGTCTTTGATAACCTGCAGGTAAGGCTTCTGTCCGGCCACCGTCATCTGGCTCACCCCATTGAGTATTCCCGGACACTTGGGGTAGATGTCGTCGGAGAGATATTGCGTGTCTACACGCGGATAGGTGGTGAGTTTCTTCTCGTACAATCCCTGGATGAGATTCAGCGTCATGTCGGCCGAAAAGCCAAACTTACGGTTACAGTCCACCTGCAGCGAGGTAAGGTCGTAGAGCGGCTTGGGGGCCTCTCGGCCTTGCTTCTTCTGCACGTCGGTTACCTCGAAGGGCTTGCCTTCGATGCGGGCGAAGTCATTCTCACCCTCTTCCTTAGACATATATCTGCCCGAAGTGGCTGTGAACAGCGTGTCGCGATAGATAGTCGACAACACCCAATAGGGCTCGGGCTTGAAGTTGGCAATCTCCTTGTCGCGGTTCACGATGAGGGCGAGCGTAGGTGTCTGCACCCTGCCAATGGAGAACACCTGTCCGTTCTGCTGCCTATAGCGCAGGGTATAGAGCCTCGTGCAGTTCATGCCCAGCAGCCAGTCGCCGATGGCCCGGCTCAGGCCCGCCATGTAAAGGCTCTCATAGTCTTTCTGGTCTTTGAGGTTCTGAAATCCCTCCTTGATGGCCTCGTCGGTCATCGACGAAATCCAGAGTCGCTTCACCGGACACTTGACCTGTGCCAGCTGCATCACCCAGCGCTGTATGAGCTCACCCTCCTGTCCGGCATCACCACAGTTGATGATTTCGTCGGCTTCGCGGTACAGGCGCACTATGGTGTTGAACTGTCGCTCGATGCCCTGGTCAGGAATGAGTCGGATACCGAAGCGGGCAGGCACCATAGGCAGTGCCGCCAGCGTCCAGAACTTCCAGTTCTGCTGGTAGTCGTTGGGTTCCTTCAGTTCACAAAGGTGTCCAAAGGTCCACGTCACCTGGTAGCCGTTGCCCTCCATATAGCCGTCCTTCTGTGTATTGGCCCCGAGAATACGGGCAATGTCACGGGCCACACTGGGCTTCTCAGCGATACATACTTTCATCTTACTTTCTTGTTAGGCTTCTTCAATACTATTCCATAGCCCGTTATTCACGGCCTTTGTCATTCGGCTTGTCGAAAAGTTTGATGCAAAGATAATAAAATCATCGTAAAAAGGCAGCTTCCGCTGCACGTTTTCTTGTCAGAGGCACTGCCTACACACTGCTTCAGCGCGTTGACACGAGCCTAACCAGAGGCTGGTTCGACTCAAAGCAGAGGCTGGTTCGACTCGAAGTACAGTCTGGTTCGACTCGAAGCAGCAGGTGGTTCGACTCGAACCACAGTCTGTTTCCAATCGAACCACCATTCGGCAATGCGGCAGACGGCAAGCGGTTAGAGCCCGCCTGACGCAACAAAAGCCAGGAATGGCGGCTCGTAAGCAGCACCCAGGCATTTGAAAAGATTAGGTTAAATATCTTCAATTGAACTACTCTTATAAAAAAAATATCTACTTTTGTACTACACTTTGCAACAAACCATCGTGTGTACGTAACAAAACATTATGAAGATAGGATTATTCGTCCCCTGTTATGTCGATGCCCTCTATCCCGAAGTGGGCATCGCCACCTACAAATTGCTGAAACACTTGAACTTCGATGTGGCCTATCCCGAGAAGCAAACCTGCTGCGGACAGCCCATGGCCAATGCGGGCTTTGAACAGATGTCTACCCCGCTGGCTGAGAAATACGACGATATGTTCAAGGATTTCGACTATGTAGTGGCCCCGTCGGCTTCATGCGCAGCCTTCGTCCGTGTGTTCCACCCACGCCTGCTCAAGGGCACCAACCATCCATGCCTGGCCTCGCCGAAGACGGTCGACATCGTGGAATTTCTGCACGACATTGTGAAGGTGCAGAACCTGCCGGGCAGCTTCCCCCATGTGGTGAGCGTTCACAACAGCTGTCACGGCGTGCGCGAGCTCGGCCTCTCGTCACCCTCTGAGCAGCATCTGCCCAAGTTCAACAAAATCATCGACCTGCTGAAACTCAAGCAGGGCATCACCGTCAAGGAGCCAGAGCGCAAGGACGAGTGTTGCGGTTTCGGCGGAATGTTTGCCGTAGAGGAGCCCGATGTGTCCATCCGGATGGGGCAAGACAAGATCGAGCGGCACATGGCCACGGGGGCAGAGTTTGTCACCGGCCCCGACTCGTCGTGCCTGATGCACATGGCGGGCATCGCCAAGAAAGAGGGCAAGCCCATCAAGTTTGTGCATGTGGCCGAGATTCTGGCTGAGGGACTGTGACGATTCTTGAATTTAGAAATTTGAATACATAACATGAGCACTATACATTCAAAGAGAGCACACGAAGTGCTGAAAGACCGCGAGAAGGTGAGCCGCCACGACCAGACATTCTGGTCGGTGCGCAGCAAGCACGATGCCATGGACGAGCAACTGCCCGAATGGGAGGACCTGCGAGACCATGCCTCTGCCATCAAGCGGCACACCGTCACCCATCTGGCCGACTATCTGGAGCAGTTCTCCAGTCAGCTCGAAAGCCGAGGGGTCATCGTTCACTGGGCCAAGGATGCCAACGAGCTGAACGAGATTGTCTATGGCATCCTGGAAACCCACAAGGTGCGCAAGATGGTCAAGTCGAAATCGATGCTCACCGAGGAGTGCGGCCTCAACGACTATCTCATGAAGCGCGACATCGACGTGGTGGAGACCGACCTGGGCGAGCGCATCCTGCAGCTCATGCACAAGGCCCCGGCTCACATCGTGATGCCGGCCATACACATCACCCGCGAAGAGGTGGGCAAGATGTTCGAGGAGAAGGGCATCAGCAAGGAGGTTGGCAACTACGATCCCACCTATCTCACCTACTGTGCCCGCAAGAGTCTGCGCGACGAGTTTCTGCAGGCCGAGGCCGGACTGACGGGTTGCAACTTCGGCGTGGCCGAGACCGGCGACATCGTGGTGTGTACCAACGAGGGCAACGCCGACATGACAACCTCGATGCCCAAGCTGCACATCGTGACGATGGGCATCGAGAAGCTGGTGCCCGACTACCGCAGTCTGGCCGTCTTCCAGCGGCTGTTGTGCCGCTGCGGCACGGGGCAGCCCACCACCACCTTCACCTCGCACTTCCGTCAGGCACGGCCGGGCGGCGAGATGCACGTGGTGCTGCTCGACAATGGGCGCAGCAACATCGTGGGTGACGAAGACCATTGGGAGACACTCAAATGTATTCGCTGTGGCGCCTGCATGAACACCTGTCCCGTGTACAGACGCTCCACCGGCGCCAGCTATACCTATTTCATCCCCGGCCCCATCGGCATCAACCTGGCCATGCTCAAAGACCCCGTGGCCTACAGCGACAATGTCTCGGCCTGTTCGTTGTGCCTGAGCTGCGACAAGGTGTGCCCCGCCAAGGTGAACCCAGGGTCGCAGGTTTACCTCTGGCGACAAAAGCTCGACAGCATCGGCAAGGCCGACAAGCTGAAGAAGATGATGTCGCAGGGTATGCAGATGCTGTTCAACAATCCCTCGCTCTACACCACGGCCCTGCGGTTTGCGCCGCTGGCCAACTATGTTCCCGAGGCGTTGACCCACTATAGCCGCCTCAACCCATGGGGCATAGGGCACAGCAAACCCACATTCGCCAAACAGTCGTTCCATCAGTGGTGGAAAGCACAAAACAACAAATAAAAGGTCAGGCAGAGCATTATGAAAAAAGAAGACTTATTCGAAAAGTTACGCAAGAATACCAAAGAGCAGTTTGACATGCCTGACATGAACATCCAGGGCATTACCTATGAGGACACTGTGACACAGTTTGTCAAGATGACCGAAACTGTGGGCGGAAAGGTGCTGGAAGCGAGGAAGACCGACGACCTGAACCAGATCATCCGCAACCTCTATCCCGAGGCCAGGGTGTTTGCCTCTAACCTGCCCTTCATCAATATTGCACAGAAAAATCCCGACACGGTGAGTGCAGCCGACGAACTCAACGGAACGGATGTCGGCATTGTGCAGGGAACGGTGGGTGTGGCCGAAAATGCGTGTGTATGGATTCCGCAGACCATGAAGGAGAAGGCGGTTTGCTTTATCTCTGAGTATCTGGTCATCGTTCTCGACCGCCAGAATATCGTCGACAACATGCACCAGGCATATTCGCGCATCAAGATGGACCCTGCCTACAACTTCGGCACATTCATCAGCGGGCCCTCCAAGACGGCCGACATCGAGCAGGCGCTGGTCATGGGTGCCCAGGCCGCCCGCGGCGTCACGGTGTTGATTTTAAGCTAACCCTATCTATAAATGAATGTCGGGATGAAGATGCCATTTGGCTCTTCATCCCGCTTTTTTCTGGCCCCACATAAGCAGGCGCTGGCAGCCTAGCTCATCAGAAAGCCGTTGAGGGCCTGGCACACTGCCTCCACCTCGTTGTCGGTCATGACCGGGTTGCAGGGTATGCTGAGCTCCTCGCGATGGATATGCTCGGTAACGGGGAACGACAGCTCGTTCCATTCACGGTAGCAAGCCTGCTTGTGCGGAGGGATGGGGTAATGGATCATGGTGCCGATACCCTTGTCGTGCAGGTATTGCCGCAGGGCATCGCGGTGGCGGCAGAGCACTGGGAAGATGTGGTAGTTGCACTCGAGGTCGTTGCCCCCCGACTGTTCCCAAGCTGCCTTGCCCGGCAGAACGAGGTCGGGATGGGTTACATGACGATAGTAGTAGCCGGCAATCTGACGCCTGCGCGCATTGTCTGCATCGAGATACTTCAACTTGACGCTTAGCACGGCGGCCTGTATCTCATCCAGTCGGCTGTTCTTTCCCCGATACCTGAAAACGTATTTCTCTTCAGAGCCATAGTTGCCTATCGCCCTCACTACGCTTGCCAACTCAGCATCGTCGGTGGTCACCGCGCCGCCGTCGCCCAATGCGCCCAGATTTTTGCCGGGGTAGAACGAGTGTGCCGCGGCGTGGCCTAACGAGCCGGTCATGCCATACGGCGTGACCCTCACGCCCTGCGCTTGCGCGTTGTCCTCCACCAGGCGCAGGTGCCAACGGTCGCACAGCGCCTGTATGCCGGGTGTCCAGGCGTTGCGCCCATAGAGGTGTACCAAGAGCAGTGCCCTTGTCTTCTCTGTAATGGCCTGTTCAACCAGCGTCTCGTTGAGCTCGAGCGTACTCGCCCATGGCTCCACGAGCACGGGCACCAGCCCATTCTCGGTAATCGAGAGGATGGAGGCTATATAGGTGTTGGCCGGCACTATGACTTCGTCGCCATCGGCCAGCGCGCCCATCTCCTTATAGGCACGGAATATCAGCGTGAGGGCATCCAGCCCGTTGCCACAGCCCACGCAGTGGCGCGTGCCGATGTAAGTGGCATAGTCGGCCTCGAAACGGCGGGTGGCCTCGCCTTGCAGGTACCAGCCGCTGTCAATGACACTGGCCACGGCATCGTGGATTTCGGCGCGGTGCATGGCCGTCACTTGTTGCAGGTTGAGATAATCGATCATGGAATTATATGATGATATGCGGGTTGTCACAAGTTATATTCATACCAATCGTAGCACACTGCCCGCCCGCCAAAGCCTTCTTTCTGGAATATGAGACTTTGGTTCAGGTCGTGCCCATCGCCATTGGTCGACTTGCCAAAATCGAAATAGGGCACGTGGGCATAGCGGTGGTTGATGAGATGGTCGAACAACATGTCCAGTGCTCCACAGGCCTTGCCCTCGGCCGATGCCGAGATATACTGGGTGTGCACTACTTGCGATGTCTCGAAGACGACAGTGCCACCCAGTGCTTTCTCTCCCTGCATGGCCATGAACAGACGGATAACATTTGGAAAACGCGACTTGAGCAGGCGCATCTCCTCCAGCGTATGCACCGGGTGGGCACCATACCGCTGCTGTAGGTTAGCCTCCAGAATCTGCCAGAAAGCAGCATAATCGTCACTCTCTACAACTTCCACTTCTGCCCTCACGGCCTTGCGCAGCCCACTTTTTCTCGATTCCCCGAAGCCCAGTCGGCTACTGGTCAGGGTGGTAGATACATGCCGTGCCACAATGCGGGCATCGCAGCCATTGACCAGCGCATAGAGGTCTTCCTCGGCAGGTATGCGATGATAGATCCATGGAACGACCTTATACACCACTCTGTGGAAATGGTCGGCCCTGAGCGCGCTGTTGATAACAGCGAACACCTCACCCACCTCGGCCACCGTGGCCCTGTGGTCAGTGAGCAGTCCGCCGTATGTGAGCCCCTGGTGTGTCCAGAGTGTGTCGCCTTCTGCATTGGCAGGAAGCAAGGCATAGAGGCGACCCTTGCGGTAGACCATCAGCGAGTGATCGGTGAACCGGTCGCTGTGATAATCCATGAATCCACGGTCGAAGAGGAAGGTTCCCTGCTTCGACTGTGCCACAAAGTCGTTCCAAGCCTGCTTGTCGGCTTGGGTGTATCGCTGGATATCAAACATTTTCAGAGGGGTTGGAGGTAGAGATGCCGATATTTTTGTTCTTATAGCGCAGAAAGTCATTATAGTCGTAGATATAGTCGCTCTCGTCGAATGGGTCCTCGGCCAAGACAAGACACACCGCCCCAGAAGAGAAATTCTCCAAAGTGCGCCAAATACCGGTATCGACCAGCAAGCCCTCGTAGGGCTTGGAGAGCAAATACTGCTGTCTTTGGCTGCCATCGTCGAGGGTGACGGTAAAAGCCCCACTGACCGATACGATCAGCTCACGGCAGTGGATGTGGGCATGCCCTCCCCGCTCTGCGTCGGTGGGAATGTCGTAGGTCCAGTACACACGGCTTACGTTGAACGGTATGTCTTTGCATTGCTCCACCACCGTGAGGTTACCGCGCGGGTCGGCTATCTTCTGAAACAATATGATCTTTCCTAATGGTTCCATGTCTTTCTAACGCCCGTCATATTGGTTTTATTTTGATGACACCTCAATAAGATTGGACAATCGTGCTGCCGCGACATGATAACCATAGAAAAGCCACAGTGAGATGGCGACGATGCGTTATCAAGCCAAAAAACGGTTCTTATTCCTTTTGATAATCAAACTAAATAGAGTAGAGTTACAACCATAATGGTCCAAGCGCATGATTGAAGCGGAAATAAATGACCGGTGACCTTGCGCAGAAACGCAAAGCCAACCGGCCAATACTGTTTTTCTAATCTATATCCGTCATGACAAACGGCGCTACAGAGGGTGCCGCGCGCGCATCTTCCAGGGAAATTGCGCCGGCACGTGCCTACCAAAACATCCGTTAGCCTGTCTCAAGTCGCGCGGAACAGTGCAGGCAAATGCGCCGAACTTTGCAGGTAAACACGCTGTTTATTGCGCGTAAACGCATGGTTTATTGTACATAAACACATGGTTTATTGTACATAAACACATGGTTTATTGTACATAAACGCATGGTTTTATTGGGCGTAAACACGCTGTTCATTGCAAGATAAATGCGCAGACGTTACTTCTTCATATACGGATCGGTGCCGAGTACGGTCGTGGCTAATCGCTTGGCCTTGTCGCGCAGGGCATCGATATCGCTGCCGAGGGCGTCGTAACAGAGCACCACACCCATGCGCCGACCCACATGGGCCTCGGGTTTGCCGAAGATGCGCACACGGGCACGGTCCTCACGGCAGACGTCCATGAGGTTGTAATCGAGCGGCCGGGTAGACTCTACGGGTGAGAGTATTACCGCTGACGCACCATGATGCTCAAGATGGATGGCAGGGATAGGCAGACCCATGACAGCCCGGAAATGCAGTTCAAACTCGCTGAGGTTGGTGCAATGGCTCAGCGTCACCATGCCCGTATCGTGCGGACGGGGGCTGAGCTCAGAGAAGATGACCTCTCCCTGTCGAGTGAGGAAGAACTCCACACCCCACAGCCCGGCACCTGTCAAGGCCCGGGTCACCTCGCCAGCGATATGCTGGGCTGCCTTCAAGGCATCGTCAGAAAGCTGGCAGGGCATCCAACTCTCGCGGTAGTCGCCGCCCTTCTGCACGTGACCGATAGGCGGACAGAACAGTGTGGGGCCGTCTTTCTGGGTGACGGTGAGCAGGGTAAATTCGGCGGCGAAGTCGATAAACTCCTCGATGATCACCTCCTTCACGTCACCACGTCCTTCCTGCATGGCTTCGCGAAAGGCTTCCTGCAGTTCTGCCTCGTTGTGAACGTAGGTCTGTCCGTGTCCTGATGATGACATCAACGGCTTGACCACACAGGGGAAACCAATTGCTTCTGCCGCCATTTTAAATTCTTCGAAGGTCTTGGCATAGAAATACTTGGCCGTGCGCAGTCCCAGTTCCTGAGCCGCCAGGTCACGAATGGCTCTTCGGTTCATGGTGAAGTTGACGGCCCTCGCCGACGGGGTGACTTGGATGCCCTGCTGCTCGAAGTCGAACAGACGCTCGGTGCGTATGGCTTCTATCTCCGGGACAATGACATCCGGCTGATGCTTCTCGATGACAGCGGTGAGCGCATCGCCGTCGAGCATGGCAAAAACTTCACTTTCATCGGCTACCTGCATGGCCGGGGCATCATCATAGCGGTCACAAGCAATGACATATTGTCCGGCACGCTTGGCCGCAATCGCAAACTCACGGCCCAGTTCACCTGAGCCCAATAACAGTATTTTCTTCATACGTTTAGAGTACTATCCATTGTTTATTATCCTACACCAACCCTATCCTTTTCTTGACCAAGGGCTGCAACTGCTGCACCATCATCTGCCATTCGGGCGTGATGGTGATCTTGCGCAGGTCTTTCTCGATGATTTCGTGCACCACCTCCGGGCTTACACCATGCTTTTGCGCCAATGCCGCGGTAGAGGCCTTGGCAACACCGAAGAGTCCGTAAGTGGCGCACACGAGTTGTTTATCGAGCTCACCCAGCATGGTGACCAGCACATCAATGTTGGCCTTATCAACCTCGGTCACGAGGAACGAACCGCTCCCCATGAGTTCCAGGAAACGGTGCAATGGTTCAACGAGCTTTATCATAATCCTGTATTTCTTACATCACCGAACGATTGCCGAGCACCACCACTTCGCAATCGGTGAACTTGTTGCCTTCGAGTGTCAGCCTGACGATGGTGCGGTCTTTCTGCCAACCGCTCAATCCCGCCGCCCCCGGGTTGACATGTAATAATCCCAATCGTTTGTCGGGCATGACCCGCAGGATGTGCGAATGGCCAGAAACAAAAAGCTGGGGCGGATTACCCGTGACAGACTGGCGGATGGAGGGATCGTAATGCCCGGGATAACCGCCGATATGCTTCATCAACACCTCTGCGTCTTCTACCTTGAAACGCAGTACCTCACGGTAACGGGCGCGGATGTCGGGGCCGTCTATGTTGCCATAAACAGCGCGGAATCTTGGCTTCATGGCTTCAAAGCGGTCGGCCACCTCCATGCTGCCAATGTCGCCAGCATGCCATATCTCATCACAGCCACTGAGATAATGCTCGTATTTCTCATCCCAGTATCCATGCGTGTCACTGATGATTCCAATCTTCATAGGCTTCAGTTATTTAGTGTGACCGTTGATACCAAACCTGCAACGCACAAAGCGGGCTATGAAACGTTCGGTCTCTTCGATTCCCAGCAGACTGGAGTTGATGCACAAGTCATAGCTCTCGGCATGTCCCCAGCGCTTGCCGGTATAGTAGTTGTAATAAGAGGCACGCTCATCCTCATGGCTCTTGATGAATTTCCTGGCCGCAGTCCTGTCTATGTCAAACCGCTTGCACACACGCTGGATGCGCTGGTCCATATTGGCCGTGATGAAGATATTGATGGTGTTCTTGCAGTTGCGAAGCACATAATCGGCTGTGCGCCCAACAAACACACAACTGCCCTCATCGGCCGCCTTGCGGATGGCGTCGCTCTGAAACTGGTACAGACTCTCTTGCGAGAAACCGTTGTTGTAATAGTTGTGTTCCCCAGCCAACGGCACATAGACATGGAACAACGACTTGAGAAATCCCTTCTGCTCGTCGTTCTGTTCAAAAAACTTCTCACTAAACCCACTCTCCTTTGCAGCCAGATTGAGCAATTCGCGGTCGTAGAACTTGAATCCAAAGTCTTCGGCAAGCTGCCGGGCAATCTGTCTGCCACCAGAGCCTATCTGCCTACCTATGTTGATAATAATCTTCTGTTCCTCCATAACCCTATGATTTTAATTGCTTTCTGAACATTTTCATATACCTCCCCATCACCACCGCAGCCACCAAGGCAGCTGTCAGATCTGAAGCAGGCAGCGAATACCACACGCCGTCCACACCAAAATAATTGGGCAGGATGGCCAACAGCGGTAACAAGAAGAGCAACTGCCGCGACAGAGACAGGAAAATGCTGATCTTGACCTTGCCGATACACTGAAAGAAATTGGTGACCACCATCTGGAACCCGATGATGGGATAGAGCATCATGTCAATCCTGATGCCCTTGATGGCCAGGGCTATCAAGGTAGGATCGGTGGTAAACATCCTCGCACAATAGTAGGGTATCACCATGGCGATAACCCATCCTGTGGTCATAATGGCAGTAGCCGCTATGATCGACAGGTTCAGCACCTTCATCAATCGGTCGATTTGTTGGCTTCCATAGTTATAACCCGCAATGGGTTGCATGCCTTGGTTCAAGCCCATGATAAACATCAGGAACACCGTACCAATGGCATTGGCAACGCCGAAAGCCCCCACGGCCAGGTCGCCGCCGAAACGCACAAACTGGTTGTTCATGAAGATGACGATGATACATGCGCACACATTCATGAGAAACGGCGAAATACCTACGCCGATGATATTCTTGACCAGTGATGCTTTCAGACGATAGATGCCACGCTTCAGATGCAGCAGTTCGTGCTTGTTGGTGAACAGGCGCATCTGGTAGCCCAATGCCAACACCTGTGAGATAACCGTCGCCAATGCCGCTCCGCGGATGCCCCACCCCAGCCAGAGAATGAACACCACGTCGAGAAGAATGTTCATCACCACCGTGAAGACGGTGGCATACATGGCCTGCCGGGGCTTGCTGGCTGCCCGAAGTACGGCATTCATACCAAAATACATGTGCGTCACCATATTACCCAAGAGGATGACCTGCATGAAATCACGGGCATAGGGGATCGTGTCGTCGCTGGCTCCGAAAAACCTGAGTATAGGATCGAGGAAGAGCAGGCAGATTACCGTGAAAAAGAAACCAATGATCAGGTTGAGCGTCACGGTGTTGCCCAGCAGCTCCTCAGCCGTCTTGTAGTCGCGCTGCCCCAGTTTCACCGAGATCGCTGTTGAGGAACCTACTCCCACAGCAGCACCGAAAGCACCGGAGAGATTCATGAAGGGAAAGGTGATGGCCAGCCCGGAGATGGCCAACGGACCCACCACCTGACCAATGAAGATGCGGTCGATGATATTGTACAAAGAGGCGGCGGTCATCGCAATGACGGCCGGCATGGCATACTGCAGCAACAAATGGCCGACAGGCTTGGTGCCAAGTTCAAGCGTAGCTTTCTTGTTATCGTGCTCCATTGTTGTTGCAAAAGTAGTAAAAAGATTTGGAGATTCGCCCTTTTCACGTTAATTTTGCATGCCATAACTGAGAAAATATAGATGAAAAAAATCCTACTCTTACTCTTCCTATCGGTCGGATGCCAGTATTTGTGTGTTAACGCCGCCGACAAGGAACCTTACCCGGGAGGCAAATACAGCATTTATCGCCTCACCCTAAGAGACAAGAAAGGCACCACATACTCCTTGGCGCACCCAGAGGCTTTTCTCTCTGCCAAGGCCTTGCAACGACGCAACAAACAGCATATCACCGTCGATTCCACCGACTTGCCCATCTCTGCCAAATACCTCGAACGTATCAAGACGGAGAAAGGCGAGGTCATAGGCCAAAGCAAATGGAACAATACCGTGCTCGTAAAGGTCAGCGACTCAACCTCGCTCAAGCACCTCACGGCACTGCCGTTTGTGGTCAAGGCCACCAAGGTGTTCACCACACCCGACTCTGTCGTCACCCTGACACCCGACAGCCTAGAAAAAGACACCATCGCCACCAAGGCTCCACGCACCAGCCGTTACGGAAAGGGGCAGAAACAGATAGCCATGCTTAGCGGAGAGAAGCTGCATGAGGCTGGCTTCCAGGGCCAGGGCATGACCATCGCCATTGTTGACGGAGGCTATATGAACGTCGATAAGATAGGTTATCTCCAAGACATAAACATCGCCGGTCTCAAAGACTTTGTCTATCCCTATAACGCCAACCTCTTCCACTTGCTCGACCATGGCACTATGGTGCTCTCGTGCATGGCGGCCAACACCGACAGCCTGTTGGTGGGCACTGCCCCTGGCGCCACCTACCTGCTGCTGAGGAGCGAGGACGGACGAACAGAGAACCTGGTTGAGGAAGACTACTGGGCCCAGGCCGTGGAATATGCCGACTCTATCGGTGCCGACATCGTCAACTCATCATTGGGTTATAACAAGTTCGACGACCCACAGGCCTCCCACCTCTACCGCGAGCAGGACGGCAAGACGGCCTTGATATCGCGCACGGCATCGATGATAGCGCCCAAGGGTATGATCCTTGTCAACAGTGCGGGAAACTCGGGTGCCGGCACCTGGAAGCGCATCGGCTTTCCGGGCGATGCCCGCGACGTACTCACCGTGGCGGCCCTGAGTGCCGACAGCATCAATGCCACCTTCAGTTCGGTGGGACCCACCTGCGACGGCAGGGTGAAACCCGATGTGGCAGCCCGCGGTGTGGCCGCAGCCCTCATCGATGGGCGGGGCATCATCACCAAGGCCAACGGCACCTCCTTTGCCACTCCCATCACCTGTGGTATGGTGGCCTGCCTGTGGCAGGCACTGCCCAAAAAGACAGCCTCGCAGATTATGGACCTGGTGCGTCGCTCGGCCAACCGCCACGACCATCCCGACAACATCTACGGCTACGGCATACCCAATTTCTGGAAGGCATACCAAATGGGAATAAGGGAGTAAAGCCATGACACCGGCTGACGTGATACTCTGAATGTACAGATACATACCACAGAATTATCAAGATATATAGCCATGGACTACATGATGAACCACCGAGCCATGACCCTATACGAGTTGAACAGCCTTGTCAGCGAGGTCATCAGCACTACGTTCGACAGGGCCTATTGGGTGGAGGCAGAGCTCTCTGAGGCGCGCGAGGTGAGGGGGCATTGCTATATGGAACTCATACAAAAAGACCTCTACTCGCCTACCCCCGTGGCCCGTGCGTCTGCCAAGTGCTGGAAGTCGACCTGGATGAATCTGCGTCCCAAGTTTGAGCAAATGACCGGCCAACCGTTACATGCCGGCATGAAAGTGATGCTGCTTGTCAAGGCCCAGTTTCACGAGGCCTACGGCTTTTCGTGGATTGTGCAGGACATCGACCCCACCTACACCATGGGAGACATGGCCCGCAAGCGCATGGAAATCATCAGACAATTGCAGGATGAAGGCATCTTCGACCTGCAGCGCGAACTCTCGCTGCCGCCTTTCGCACAGCGCATCGCAGTTATCTCCAGCGAGAACGCGGCCGGCTATGGCGATTTCTGCAACCAACTAGACAACAACAGCTACGGATTCTGCTTTGCCACCCAGCTATTTCCTGCCATCATGCAAGGCGACCAGGTGGAGCCCACCATCATCGCCGCCTTGAACAACATACATCGCCACATCGACGATTTCGATGTGGTGGTCATCATCCGTGGTGGCGGTGCCACCGCCGACATGAGTGGCTTCGACACCCTGCTGCTGGCCGAGAACGTAGCCAATTTCCCCATCCCCATCATCACCGGCATCGGCCATGAGCGCGACGAAAGCGTGCTCGACATGGTCTCCCATACCCGTGTGAAAACACCTACAGCGGCCGCAACTCTGCTCATCGAGCACCTGAGCGCCACCTGGAACCATATCGTCGTCGTGCAGGAGCGTATCATCAGTCGGGTGCAACAACGTATGGAACGTGAGCACACCCGCCTTGACAGGTGCTCCGGCCGCATCCCCATTCTCTTTTCACTGGTCAAGACGCGGCAGGAGGCACATCTCGACAGACTCTCTGCCCAGATCCAGAACCTCATAGGCAACCGACTGGCACAAGACACCCACCATCTGGAGTCGCTGACTGGCAAGGTGAGCCAGTTGGCCGAGCGTCAGCAAACCCGAAGACAGCATCAGCTGGAACAGCTCTCGCTGCGCCTGCAAACAGTTGATCCACAAGTGTTAATGAAACGTGGCTACAGCATCACTTACCATCGAGGCAAGGTGGTGAGAGACACATCGCAACTGGCAAGTGGCGAAGAGATCGAGACCCGACTGGCAAATGGAATCATACATTCTATCGTAAAATAAAACCTCAACAATATACCATTATGGCGAAAGAAACCAAATATGAAGATGCCATCAGGCAACTGGAAGAAATCGTAGAGAAACTAGAGAATAACGAACTCGAGATGGACGAGATGCCGGCACAGCTGAAGAAAGCACAACAGCTCATCAAATTCTGCAAAGACAAACTCACCAAGACCGATGCCGAGATCAAGAAGATAGCGGCCGATGGTAACGACTGATCTCACAGGCCATGTGCAAACACTGCGCATTGACCTAACTTTTCAAGAGATATTAATCTAAAAAGTTGCAATTGATAATTATATTTCGTACTTTTGCAACTATCAAGTAGGCAAGACTTTTTAAATATTAGCAAATATGAAAGATTTGGATTGGTCTAATTTGTCTTTCGGTTATATCAAAACCGACTACAATGTACGCTGCTATTATCGCGACGGAAAATGGGGTGAGATTGAGGTTTGCTCAGACGAGTACCTGAAACTACACATGGCAGCCACCTGCCTGCACTACGGCCAAGAGGCCTTCGAGGGCCTGAAGGCCTATCGTTGTCCTGACGGCAAGGTGCGCGTCTTCCGCATGGATGAGAATGCCGCCCGTCTGCAGAGCACATGCCGTGGCATCCTGATGCCCGAGCTCCCTACAGAGATTTTCGAAGAGATGGTGAAGAAGGTCGTGCGCCTCAACCAAGAGTGGATACCCACTTACGAGAGCGGTGCTACACTCTACATCCGCCCGCTGCTCATCGGCACCAGCGCCCAAGTGGGTGTGCATCCGGCCGACGAGTATTGCTTCCTCATCTTCGTCACCCCCGTAGGCCCATATTTCAAGGGTGGCTTTGCTACCAATCCTTATGTCATCATCCGCGACTACGACCGCTCGGCTCCGCTGGGCACAGGTATATATAAGGTGGGCGGCAACTATGCGGCCTCTCTCAAGGCCAATGCCATTGCCCACGAGAAAGGCTATGCCAGCGAGTTCTACCTGGACGCTCGCGAGAAGAAATATGTTGACGAGTGCGGTGCCGCCAATTTCTTCGGCATCAAGAACAATACCTACGTGACCCCGAAGTCTACGTCTATCTTACCCTCTATCACCAACAAGAGTCTGATGCAGATTGCCGAAGACCTGGGCATGAAAGTGGAACGTCGTCCCATTCCCGAGGAAGAGCTGGCCACCTTCGAAGAAGCTGGTGCCTGCGGAACGGCAGCCGTGATCTCACCCATCTCGCATCTCGACGACCTCGATACCGGAGCACGCTACGACTATGGTGAGCAGCCAGGCCCTTGGTCGAAGAAACTCTACGAAACCATCCGTGGCATACAGTATGGCACCATTGAGGACAAGCACGGCTGGACTACCGTGGTCATTGAATAAAACGAAACTTTTCTTTAGCTTATAGTTGTCTGGGCAACCCTGCACAGATGACGCAACTTTCAGGCTGTCCTGCTTCGGGGCAGCCTGTTTTGTGTTATTAAGATGCCACATGCGCGAATAACGGCTCAGTTAATAAATTTGTGTGTTTAACAATTAAGGCGAATAATTGCTTGACTCTGTATAGGTAAATGATATTCTCCTATGAGACCCGCCTGCGGGTCTGACAAGATATTCTGCGATGAGTTCCCGCTAAAATGATATTCTCATATCTTCTGAGATTCGCCAAAGGCGAGCGGGGAAAACAAAGGAAACTATGTCTCCATATCGACCAGGGGCGCTCGAGGTGACCATGAATCCTCCGCTCGCCTTCGGCGAATCTCAGAAGATATGAGAATATAGG
>JBHAFS010000080.1:0-10204 GCA_041856205.1 Prevotella sp. | reverse complement strand
GACACCAACCCTCATGTCTGTGGGGGCGTTGGAGAAGAAGAACTGGTTGCTTTCGTTGAGATTGAACATAATGCTGTAAATTTTCGGCAAAGGTCGGAAATTTAAAGCTTATGGGAAATACGGCCTAAATTGAATGGTTACTCAGAACCTGCCACCGTCTTCTCCATAGGCCATTACTCTGTGATCCACTCTCAGGCAACCTACTATGGAAAAACTAACGGCTTTGCCAAAAAAAATCATGACAGAGGAAACTGCCATGATTTAGAACATGAATATGTCAGAACAATTGAGTAAGAACCTTAATCCTCCCAAATGTTGTGTTTGAGACTAAATTCATCTTGCTCATCATCAGAACTGAAGAACGTATTTTGCTTTGAGTCAGATGATTGTGCTTTTATTGTTTGCGACGTTCCGTTCCATGTGATGTCATTGGCCATAATTCCTAAGCTTGATAAAGTGATAACCTCAGCTTGTGGTTGAGTATATGTTGACTTCATGTTGCTCTTTGTTTATTTGATGATAACCTTCTTGCCTTGATGGATGTATATGCCTTTCTTTGTCGGCTGCATCACACGTGCGCCGTCAAGCGAATAATAATAGTTGTCGGATAAATTGTTTTGTACATCCGTTCCAAGGAATGTGTTCTCCACACCCGTCGTTGACTCTTCGTCAACCGGGGAGAATGACAGGTAGCGGGCATGCACGGGCGCGCCGCAATCGAGATAGCATTTGTAGGCATACCCCGAAGAATAAGTATAGTTGCTTAAGAAAGAACTGACAGAGCTTTGAGGAGCTGTTGTTGAAAATTTGCCACCATCGCTTACATAAAAGGTTCCTCCACTATAGATGAAGTATCTGCTGCCGGTCTTGGTACTCATATCAAGGTCATTTTTCAAAACTCCCTGTAGCATATTGTTTGAAATGTCAACAGTTGCAGCCTCAGTTGTTGGCTTCAACACATAAAGCACATCTTGACTTCCATAAAGAATGAGTCCGGCTTTGTTTGTACTTGTTGATGCGGGCATGATACCAGAAACGAGCAGGCCTGTTACTTTCATTTTGTTCGTGGCAGGGTCGCTGACGGCTGTTGCTGTATATGCTCTCAGTTTTTGTGCATCGTCAGGTGCCACGATTTCTTTATAGTCTGCACTTACCACCATCGTTTTGCTCAGGTCGATGTTCTCTCCATAGGCAAACGTCTTGCCTGTAGGCTTTCCGATGTTGATTATCGTGCGACGATCACTCACCGACGACCAGCCACTAATGGAAGCGTATCTCAACTCTGTTCCAAGCGGCACACAGAGCTTGAAGTCTGCTGCACAGCCTTTAAATGGGTTGTTGTTGATTCTTGTAATCGTGGTCATCAGTGCATAAGCCGTATGCAAGTTTGAACAACTTGAGAATTGAGCTCCAAGTGCATTAAAGTTAGTTTCTTGAGGAAGAACTATTGATGTAAGACCTGTACATGAGATAAACGATCCCTGGTCCAACTCTACTTTTGGAGGCAACTGCAATTCAGTGAGTGAATAGTTATTGTAAAACGCATATCTTCCTATATATGTCAGTCCTTTAGGAAAAATAATGGCTTTAAGCGCCCTGCACTCCCTAAAGGTCTCAGACTCAATCCGCTTAATACCCTCCGGGAGATTAATGGACTCTAAGCTCGTACAAAGGCGAAAAGCACTTATTCCGATGGTTGTGAGCACGGGAGCGAGCGTGAGGGTTTTAATTCCACTGCATGAATAAAAAGCATATTCCTTGATGGTCGTGAGTTTCTGCGACAATTGCATGTTTGTAATTGCACTACAGTTAGAAAAACAATAGCTGCCAATGGTCAGTACGTTGTCACCCATCGTGACGTTGGTCAAATACGTGCTGTAGTAAAAAGCATAGTCACCAAGGGTCACCACCGTGGCAGGAACGGCAAAAGAAGTCAGACTCTTATTGGCCTGAGGAAAACGCACAAGTACTGTTTTGTCATAATTGTATAGCACTCTGTTATCATCAGTAGAGAAATTGACATTTCCCCCATTCACTTGAAACTTAGATATCATAGTCTGTCCAAAGCCATTTAATTCTATTTTTTCAAGGGTCGACGGTAGTTCAAGTATGGTTGTGGTCAAAGTGTTTGTTTTTGCAAATGCTTCTTTGCCAATCTCAGTCACATTATAGGTGTACACAGTGCCATCAGCAGCCGTTCTTGTTACTGTTGAGGGAATACTCATAGAAGTTGCATTAACAGAGCCCGAAAGCGTTGATGTGCTCGAATTTCTCTGAATAATCTTAACGGTATTTCCTGTTCCTGCAGTACCATTTTCACCTGTCACTTGAAAATAAAAATTCACTGATGATGCCCCGCCGGCTGTAGCATAGGTAACAGGTGCATCAAACGTGTCACCAACCGCACCCCTACCTATCACCGGCACCAAGGCCAATGATAGTAAAACGATAACAAACTTGTTCATAAAAATAATTACTGTATTTTTTTTTCTGATGTAATAATCGTCAAGCTAAACTAAAAAACAAAACCGTAACCCTCTCTAATTTTTTGTATTCAATACAAAATTAGTTTAATTTTCCGATATGATTCTAAAAGAAAACGAAAATTATTATTTTTTTGCATAAATTATCGGGGTTGGTCCCAATATTTGACGATAAAGATACGGATTCATCGCCAAGCCACGAATACGGCCAGAATGGCGTTATATGGAGTTTCTTCGTGTAGCTTGATTCGCTGGGTGTCGATCACGAGAGCATCATTATTTACTTTTCTGATGGGCATTTCTGTCATTATTGACGCATTAACTACGATCTGTGACAGACATCGAGGTCAGTCCAATAATAAAAGCAGGAAGTAGAGTAGGGGGTAGTCACCCACGCTTTGCTTCCTGCTTGCTTTATTTACCAAGGCACACTCGAAGGGAGAGGCTTTGGGATGTTTGTTTCGATGAAGTGATCTTTGATAGTCTGCCTGATGTCAGGCCTTAGTCTCCTTCTCTTTCTCTTTTTTCACCTTCTCTACGTAGGCGTCGATGACGGCAATGGCCGTGACATTGACCACGTCGCGTACACTGGCTTCGAAATCGGTGAAGTGGATCGACTTGTTCAAGCCCATCTGGATCGGGCCGATGGTCTCGATGTCGGGGTCGAGGGCCTGCATGAGCTTGAAGCTTGCATTGGCCGAGCTCATGTTGGGGAACACCAACGTGTTGACATCCTTGCCCTTGAGACGTGTGAAGGGGAACTTGTCGTCGCGCAGCTCCTTGTTGAGCGCGAAGTTGACCTGCATCTCACCATCGATGGGCAGGTCGGGATACTGTTCCTGCATCTTCTCCACGGCCTGGTGAACCTTCTGCGGCGATCCCACTTCGTCGGTACCGAAGTTGGAATAGCTGATCATGGCAATCACCGGGTCGGTGTTGAAGAACTTGAGGGTATGTGCCGACAGGCGTGCGATGTCGAACAGCACGTTCTGGTCGGGATGGCGGTTGATGAGGGTGTCGGCAAGGTAGTACACACCTTTCTTGGTGTTGAGGATGTGCATGGTACCGAAAGTGTTGTATTCCGGACGTATGCCGATAACCTCCTTGGCCACCTTGATGGTGTTGCTATACTTGGTGTAGAGGCCGGTGATGAAGGCATCGGCATCGCCTTGCTCTACCATCGACATGCCGAAGTAGTTGCGCTCGTACATCTTGTCGTAAGCCTCCTCGAAGGTATAACCCTGACGGGCACGCTTCTCGGCAAGGTGCTTGGCATATGTGGCGCGGCGTCCCTGCTCCTTGTCGGCACGCATGTCAACGATCTCCACTCCCGTGAGGTCGAGCTTCAGGCGGTTGGCTATGCGGGTCAGACGGTCGGGGTTACCCAGCAGGATAGGCATGCAGATACCCTCCTGACGGGCCTGCACGGCAGCCTTCATCATAGTGGGGTGCCCGCCCTCGGCAAACACCACACGCTGCGGATGCAGGGCGGCAGTGGCATGGAGGGTCTGGGTGAGCTTGGTCTCCTGTCCGAGCATCTGGCGCAGACGGTCTCTGTAGGCGTCCCAGTCATTGATGGGCGTGCGGGCCACACCGCTGTCCATGGCTGCCTTGGCCACGGCTGCCGACACCTCGGTGATGAGACGGGGGTCTACGGGCTTAGGAATGAAGTAGTTGGGACCAAAGGTCAGGTCGTTGACATGGTACACCTTGTTCACGATGTCGGGCACCGGCTCTTTGGCCAGGTTGGCAATGGCATGCACGGCAGCCATCTTCATCTCCTCATTAATAGCCCGCGCGTGAACGTCGAGCGCACCGCGGAAGATGTAGGGGAACCCGATGACGTTGTTGATCTGGTTGGGATAGTCGGAGCGGCCGGTAGACATGAGCACGTCGGGACGGCTGGCCAGGGCATCCTCGTAGCTGATTTCGGGCACGGGGTTGGCCAGGGCAAAGACGATGGGGTTCTTGGCCATCGAGCGCACCATGTCCTGCGTGAGGATATTGCCCTTCGACAGGCCTACGAAGATGTCGGCACCCTTCATGGCCTCCTCCAGCGTGTGTACGTCGCGACGCTTGGTGGCAAAGAGGGCTTTCTGCGGGGTGAGGTTGGGGCGGTCGGAGGTAATGACACCCTTGGAGTCGAGCATCACGATGTTTTCCTGCTTCAGGCCGAGGGCCATATACAGCTTGGTGCAGCTGATGGCGGCAGCACCGGCACCGTTGACCACGAGTTTCACCTTGCTGATGTCCTTGCCGGCCACCTCCAGGGCGTTCTTCAGTCCGGCGGCCGAGATGATGGCCGTGCCGTGCTGGTCGTCGTGCATGACAGGGATGTCGAGACTTTTCTTCAGGCGCTCCTCAATGTAGAAACACTCGGGTGCCTTGATGTCCTCGAGGTTGATGCCGCCGAAGGTCGGGGCTATCTTCTCGACGGCCTCGCAAAACTTCTCGGGGTCTTTCTCGTCGACCTCGATGTCGAAAACGTCGATGCCGCCATAGATCTTGAAGAGCAACCCCTTACCTTCCATCACCGGCTTGCCGCTCACGGCACCGATGTCACCCAGTCCCAACACGGCTGTGCCGTTCGAGATCACGGCCACCAGGTTGCCCTTGTCGGTGTACTTGTAGGCATCATCAGGATCTTTCTGAATTTCCAGACATGGATATGCCACTCCGGGCGAGTAGGCGAGGCTCAGATCAGTCTGTGTCCTGTAAGGCTTGGTTGGCTTAACTTCAATTTTGCCGGGACGTCCGCTCTTATGATAATCGAGCGCAGTCTCTTTTGTGACTTTTACCATTTTTTCTTATGCTTTATTTTCAACTTCTCTCGACTTGCAAAGGTAATAAAACCCTTTAAAACAAGAGCAGTTTTTAAACGGTTTTTAATTATTCAACACCTATTGTATTATTAATGATATAGAAATGTATAGTCGAGATATCAATCTGTTAGTATTAGTGCCATACTGTAGCCAGCGACTACAATCTATTTCGCGGTCCAGGAGTCGTTGTCAGGGCCGGATACACCCTTGTAGTTTTGACTATGCAGCAAAAAAGACATACAAAAAGTTGGTAGTATCAGAAAAAAGTGATAATTTTGCACCTGCAAATCAGGACAGGGCCATTTGGTCTCTCCCTTGATTTTGCAACGGGGTGTAGCGCAGTCCGGTAGCGCTCCTGGTTTGGGACCAGGAGGTCGCAGGTTCGAATCCTGTCGCCCCGACATCCTAAAAGGCAAGCCGTTGATCATCAACGGCTTGCCTTTTGCAGTTCTTGAGAAATCCCACAATTGCCCCACCCATTTGCTTGCCAGTACCGTTTTTCAATGTGTTGACATCAGCACAGGTGGCTCGGTGGCTGCCCCCCACCCATTTGCTTCTTCCCCCGTGTTCAGACGAAGATATGAGTGCCATCGATTTGGATAAGCTCCTCGTCGATGAGGTAACGCAGGGCCTCGTCGACCTGCGAACGCGAGAGGGGCAGGCGGTCTAGTTCGCTGATGCCGTGCCGCTGCTTGTCGGCCAGCAGGGCGAGCACCTGTCGGCGAGCCTCTTCGGCACCACTGTTGCCGACCTGACGGCTGTCGAGACACACGTCGCAGATGCCGCAGTCGTGGCTGTCGGTCTCGCCGAAATACCTGAGCAGCTGTCGGCTGCGGCAAACGGCGTTGTTGGTGGCATACTCGATCATGGCATCGATGCGCTTGACGAACTGCTCCTTGCGGTCTTCGTAGACCGACCGTGGCAATACCACCTCGTCGGCATCCACCCGGTCGGAGCGGTAGGTGATGAATGGCGTCTTGCGCTGGGGGATGAAATGCAGGATGCGGCGCTGGCTCAGCGTCTTGAGCACCTGGTAGGTCTGCTGCTGCCCGGTGCCGGCCTTCATGGCAATGAGGCTCTCGTCGATGTAGACATAGTCGGTGAACAGGCCGCCATAGTTGCGCAGCAAGGCCGTGATGACGGCCTCCTCCTGTGGCGTGCTCTCGCGCAGGCGGTAGAGTTCGTTGCGGTCGAGCAGGAACATCACGCGCGCACTGGCATCGGGGTCGGTCTCGTATTCGAGGTAGCCCGCGTTCTGCAGCAGTCGCAGGGCTGAGTGTACCAGCGTGGGGAAGTATTTGTAGATGATGCTGAACTTGTCGATCTCGAACGAGAAGGTGTGGCCGCCGCCACTGCCCACGCCAATCTGGTAGTAGTAGGCCAGATGCTCATACACGTCGCTGATGAACTCCTTGGGCGGAAAATTGTCGCCGATGCGCTTGGTGAGCTTGCGCTGGTCGCTCTTGTTCCACAGCAGCACGGCGTAAGCCTTCTGGCCGTCGCGCCCCGCACGTCCGGCCTCCTGGAAGTAAGCCTCGATAGAGTCGGGGCAGTCGATGTGTACCACCACCCGCACATCGGGCTTGTCGATGCCCATGCCGAAGGCGTTGGTGGCCACGATGACCCGTTTCCGGTTGTCGTGCCACAGCTTCTGTCGCTCGTCCTTGACCGACGGCTCCAGTCCGGCATGGTAGAAGGTAGCCGACAGGCCATGCTGCTCGAGCATGGCCGAGATGTCCTTGCAGCGCCGGCGGCTGCGCACGTAGACGATGGCCGAGCCCGGCACCGAGTGGAGGATATGCACCAGCTCGCCCTCCTTGTCGGTGGTGTCGCGCACGACATAGGCCAGGTTCTTGCGCTCAAAGCTCATGCGGAAGACGTTGGGTGCGCGGAAGGCCAGCTGCTGCTGGATGTCGTCGATGACCTGCGGCGTGGCCGTGGCGGTGAGCGCCAGCACCGGTGCCTCGGGCTTGAGCTTGCGAATCTCGGCGATGTTGAGGTAGGAGGGGCGGAAGTCGTAGCCCCACTGGCTGATGCAATGGGCCTCGTCCACAGTGACGAAGCTCACGTTGATGTGCCTGAGCTTGACCTGAAAAATCTGCGAGGCGATACGCTCGGGCGACACATAAAGGATCTTCACGCCGCCGAAGATGCAGTTTTCGAGTGTCTTGACAATCTCGGCCCTCGACATGCCCGAATAGATGGCAGCCGCCTTGATGCCCCGTTCGCGCAGGTGCAGCACCTGATCTTTCATCAGGGCAATGAGCGGCGTCACCACAATGCACACGCCCTCCTGCGCCAGGGCCGGCACCTGGAAGGTGAGCGACTTGCCGCCTCCGGTGGGCATCAGCCCCAGCGTGTCTCTGCCCGCGCCAATGCTGTCGATGATGTCGCGCTGAATGCCGCGGAAATCATGATAGCCCCAGTATTGCTCGAGGATGCGATGATAAACGTCAGCGTTCAAGGTGAGGGAGGCTTAGGGTTCCGTCGGGTCGTCCTCGGCGGGGCGTATGTCTTCGATCTGCAGCTGTACCTGGTTGCGCTTGAAGACGTTGTCTTCTATGGTATAGGCAATGTCGAACGACCGTTTCGACTTGATGTAGCGTGCCGAGCCGCTCTGTCCGAAGGCAATGCCGTTTACCACGGTAGCCGACTTCGAGTCGACGAGCTCGAGTTTGATATGCTCCTGCGAGCGTCCCACCACCTTGCTTGTACCATAGTCGTATACGCCGCGTGTGCAGAACAGCGGCTTCTGGTTTCCCGGTCCGAAGGGAGAGAAGCGCTTCAGGTCGGTGTGCAGTCGCTTGGTGATGTCCTTGAAGTCGAGCTCGGCGTCGATGCGGAGCATGGCCTCGGTCTGCTCGGGCAGGATATGCTCCTCGACATATTTGTGAAACCGGTCTCTGAAATCCTTGATGTCGTCCCATCTGAGCGTCAGTCCGGCAGCATAGGTGTGGCCGCCGAAGTTGAGCAGCAGGTCGCGGCAGGCCTTGATGGCACTGTACACATCGAAGCCCATCACCGACCGCGCCGACCCTGTGGCCAGGTCGCCGTCGCGCGTGAGCACCACCGTGGGCCGGAAATAGATTTCGGTGAGGCGCGAGGCCACGATACCGATGACACCCTTCTTCCAGTTCTCATCGTAGAGCACGATGCTCGAGTGGTGTTTCTGGCTCTCTAGTTTCGATACGATGAGGTTGGCCTCCTCGGTCATCTGCTTGTCGATGTCCTTGCGCTGTTCGTTGTATTCGTCTATGTGCTTGGCCTTCTGCAGCGCCGTGCCGAAGTCTTTCTCCACCAGCAGGTCCACGCTCTCCTTGCCGTTCTCCATGCGCCCCGAGGCGTTGATACGCGGCCCGATCTTGAACACGATGTCGCTCATCGAGATGTCGCGGCCACTGAGCCCACAGATGTCGATGATGGCCTTCAGTCCGATGTTCGGGTTCTGGTTGAGCTGCTTCAGTCCGTGGAAAGCCAGGATGCGGTTCTCGTCCACCACGTGAACGATGTCGGCAGCGATGCTCACGGCACAGAAGTCGAGCAGCGGGATGAGACGGGAGAAGGGTATGCCGTTGTTCTTGGCGAAGGCCTGCATAAACTTGAAGCCCACGCCGCAGCCACAGAGCTCCTTGAAGGGATAGCTGTCGTCGGCCCGCTTGGGGTCGAGGATGGCCGCAGCAGGCGGCATCACCTCGTCGGGTACGTGGTGATCACAAATGATAAAGTCTATGCCAAGCGACTTGGCATAGGCAATCTCGTCGATGGCCTTGATGCCACAGTCGAGAATGATGATGAGTTTTACCCCTGTCTGCCTGGCATATTCCACTCCCTTTTGGCTCACCCCGTAGCCCTCGTCGTAGCGGTCGGGGATATAGTAGTCGATGTTCGAGTAGAATTGTTGCAGAAACTTATACACCAGCGCCACCGCCGTGCAGCCGTCCACGTCGTAGTCGCCATAGACCAGTATGCGCTCTTTGCGTCCCATGGCATCGTTCAGACGGTCGACGGCCACATCCATGTCTTTCATCAGGAAAGGGTTGATGAGGTCGGCCAGCTGTGGCCTGAAGAATCGCTTGGCGGCACTCTCGGTGGTGATGCCGCGCCTGATGAGAAGCTGGGCAAGGATGGGGCTCATGCCGAGCTTTTCGCCTAATTCCTGTGCTTGTTGGGTTTCGTCTGGTGTAGGTGGGTCATATTTCCATTTGAAATGCATTATAGGTTCTTTTTATTTCTGCTTCAAAGATACACATTTTTCAAATAAAAAGATAGCAAGAGATAGTTAAAAGTTAAAAAATGTGCAAACAAATCGTATTCGGGTGTCGCTTGGGCGGAGGAGCGTCGTGGTGTCTTTATGGCTTTGCAAAGGTGTGCAGGTATAGCAGCGACGGTGTGGGCAGGTCGATGGCTAATGTGATTGGACATCAGAAAGTTGATATTTTTGGCCAGACAGCCACTTGTGTGTGTTCACCATGTTGGTCTAAAGACTTGCGACCATTCGGGGGCAGGTGTTTCGTCTGGTCTGAGCTGCCTTGGGAAGCTGTCACCACAGGTCTTTGGTCGTGCATCGTGACATTGGCGGCATTCTGCTTCGAGTCGAACCATACTCTGCTTCGAGTCGAACCATACTCTGCTTCGAGTCGAAGTACACTCTGCTTCGGGTCGAACCACGATGCCAACTGTTGCTGGGGGTAGCGTGACAAGGTCTTGGCGGCGGTGTCATTGGCAAGCCACGACGCCATGAGAACTGGTCTTCGGTTTGTCTGTGCGGTAACGGTTGTAACCATCCAATTTAGGCCGACTTGCAATTCTAATCAAGAACTCCAAGGGCTACCCTCTTGATTTTTTGTATTGGTACGGCAGAAGTTGTATAATCTGCTCTTCATCCATATCATCATTTAG
>JBHAFS010000079.1:0-19430 GCA_041856205.1 Prevotella sp. | reverse complement strand
GAATCTCAGAAGATATGAGAATATCATTTTAGCGGGAACTCATCGCAGCATATCTTGTCAGACCCGCAGGCGGGTCTCATAGGAGAATATCATTTACCTATACAGAGTCAAGCAATTATTCGCCTGAAACTAATGGTTAAACACACAAATTTATTAACTGAGCCGATATAGCCGACTGCGCTTGACGGAAAAGTCGCTAAAGCCTTTTGCAGATAAGGCTTTAGCGACTTTTGCTACATCAGTCTATGCGCCTGCCGCACAGGGGCGCGTCAGGTCTATTGCTCCACCACCTCCATTTGCATGGTCACGTCGGTGGTGGGGCGGTCGCCGCGCATGGTCTCCATCTCCTGTATGCGGCCTACCACGTCGAGGCCTTCCTCCACCTCGCCGAACACCGTGTACTGGTTGTCGAGGAAGGGTGTGCCGCCAAGGGTGGTATAGGCCTGCGTCTGTTCGTCGGTGAAGGCCGGCTTGCCCATCTCACGACATTGCTGCAGGGCCTCGTCGGCCAACTGGTCTTGCAACCGCTGGAGGCCTTCGCGGTCTCTGTTGCGGCGTAGTTCAAGGATCTCTTCGCGGCGGGCCTTGGCCAGGGTGTTGAACACCTCCTGTTGCTGCTGCATCTCCATCTGCCGTTCCATCTGCTTGAGTTCCTGCGGCTTGTAGGTCTTGCCCCACACCACGTAGAACTGGCTGCCGCTGCTCTCGCGCTCGGGGTTCATGTCGTCGCCCAGACGGGCGGCACTCAGCGCCCCGCGTTTGTGGAAATAGCGGGGGTAGACCATCTCGGCTGGAATGGTGTAGCCCGGTCCGCCCGTGCCCAGCATCTCGCCTTGCGGTGCCCCCTTGCTGTCGGGGTCTCCGCCCTGAATCATAAAGTCTTTGATGACCCTGTGGAACAGCGTGCCGTCATAAAATTTCTCCTTCACCAGCTTGATGAAGTTGTCACGATGTAGGGGAGTCTCGTCGTAGAGGCGCACGAGGATGTCGCCCGCTGTTGTCTTGATGCGTACCTTTGTCATATCTTTGTTTGCTTTGTGATTTGTCGTCATGCCACGCCGAGGAGCTCGATGTCGAAGATGAGCGTCGAGCCGCCCGGTATGCCTGGCTGCGCGAACTTGCCGTAGCCCAGCTCGGCAGGGATGTATAGTTGCCAGTGGTCGCCCACGTGCATCTGTTGCAGGGCGATGATCCAGCCGTCGATGAGGTCGCTCAGTCGCATGGCGATGGGCGTGCCGCCACGGCTGCTGTCAAACTCACGGCCGTCGATGGTCCACCCCGTATAGTGTACGGTGACGATGCTGCGCCGGTTGGGCTGTGCGGCTTGTGGGTCGCCTGTCCCGAGCACCTTGTAATACACTCCGCCGGCGAGTGCCGACACACCCTCCTCGGCCGACTTCTGGGTCAGCCATCGTTTGTTTTTCTCAATATATTCGCGTTTTGCCATGTCTGTATTTTTTGCCTGCAAAAGTACAAAAAAAAGTGGACCTGACCATCCTGAACGCCGTTATCCTTGAGTCCAAGGCATCTTTCGGAGGGGTGGCAAGGGCAATCTGGCGTGCCGATATCAATCAGACCACGGTCTGTTTCGACTCGAACCACAGTCTGCTTCGACTCGAACCACGGTCTGTTTCAACTCGAATCACAGTCTGCTTCGACTCGAACCACGGTGCCGCAACGGTGGTTACGCGCCCCGTCTGCGGCACCGCGGCAATGTCAAACTGTTGCCCCCACAGCATGGGCACTATGCACCTGTGTCGCGACAGAGGCGTCGGATGGCCGATTGCCAGAGGTGGAGGAGCGTAGGGAGCACTATGTTTTTTAACATCCTTTTACGACTTTGGAATGTAATATCAACAATTAAATATGTACCTTTGCAAAATATAAACACAAAAAGATCATGGTAGAGGTACAGGTAAAAGATGCTGACTTGCAGCGTGCTGCGGAAGAGGGGATGGACGAGTTCATCAAGGTGTTTACTGATGCCATCCATCAGGCCATTGGAGGCGAGCTCTCGGCCGACAACATGGGTGAGCTCAATGCCGATCAGATCACGCTGCTGGGTTATGTGGCCCTGCGCGACGAGGTGATGGACGGCGGCTTTGTGCAACTCATCCACAACGGACTCGGGCCCTTCGTCTTCCGCAATCCGCTCGACAAGGCCCTGCGCAACTGGGGCCTGCAGGCACTCTACAAGATTATCAACAAATGCCATCGCGTTTACAATGTACACCACGAGGAGATCGAGAAAGACTATACCCAGGAAGAGTTTGACGCGCTGTACGAGCGTTTCCCTGAGTTTGACGATTTCGACGATGCCTTCGTGGAAGGCGAGGAAGAGTTTACCGCTGCCGTGGCCCACTACGTGGATGAGCATATCGACAACTTTGCAACCATCGTAAATGAATAAGACGGAACAAGAGCTCAGGAGGAAAAGCCCTGTGCAGATTAAGAATAAGCGGGCGCCGTTCGAGTATAACTTCATCGATGTCTATACGGCCGGCATTGTCCTCACAGGTACCGAGATCAAGTCGATACGCCTGGGCAAGGCATCGCTGGTCGACACCTTCTGTTACATCAACAACGGCGAGCTGTGGGTCAAGGGCATGAACATCTCGCCCTATTTCTATGGCTCGTATGCCAACCACGAAGCGCGCCGCGACCGCAAGCTGCTGCTCAACAAGCGCGAGATACGCAGGCTGATGGAGGACACCAAGGCGCCGGGTTTCACCATTGTGCCTATACTCGTTTTCATCGACAGCCACGGGCGTGCCAAGGTAGACATTGCCCTGGCGCGAGGCAAGAAGGAGTATGACAAGCGGCAGACGCTGAAAGAGAAAGAAGACCGCCGTGAGATGGACCGCGCCATTAAGCGTTACTAACGTCTGGCAGCATCGGCATCAGCCAATTATATAACCCATGCCTGTGTACTCCGGGCATGAGAACGACGAAGAAAATGGATATCAACCAAATAGTAAGAGAGCGAATCATAATCCTCGACGGTGCCATGGGCACCATGATTCAGGATTGCGAGTTGAAGGAAGAAGACTTTCGGGGTGAACTGTTCAAGGACTATCAAGGACAGCTAAGGGGCAATAACGACATCTTGAACCTCACCCGCCCCGAGGTCATCAAGGGCATCCATCGCAAGTATCTTGCCGCCGGCGCCGACATTGTCTCCACCAATACGTTCTCCAGCCAGCGGGTGTCGCAAAACGACTACCACCTGTCTGACTACAGCCGTGAGCTTAATCTCGCGGGGGCGCGGCTGGCCCGTGAGGCTGCCGACGAGATTGCCACCCCCGAGTGGCCACGCTTCGTGGCCGGGTCGGTGGGGCCCACGAACAAGACGCTCTCCATGAGTCCCGACGTGAGCAACCCCGCTGCCCGCGACCTGCGCTACGACGACCTGCGCGAGGCCTACATCGAACAAGTTACAGCTTTGGTGGAGGGTGGTGTGGATATCTTGCTGATAGAGACCATCTTCGACACCCTCAACGCCAAATGTGCCATCGACGCGTGCAACACGGTGATGGAGCAGAAGGGTGTGCGGCTGCCCATCATGCTCAGCGTAACGGTGAGCGACCTTGGCGGGCGCACCCTCAGCGGCCAGACCTTGGAGGCCTTCTTGGGCAGCGTGAGCGAGTACGACATCTTCTCCGTGGGACTCAACTGCTCGTTTGGCGCCAACCAGATGAAACCATTCCTCAAACAGCTCGGACAGAAGTCGCCCTATTATCTCTCGGCCTATCCCAATGCCGGACTGCCCAACTCCTTGGGCCGCTACGACGAGACCGCGGAGAGCATGTCGCCGCAGATAGCCGAATATATGGACGAGGGACTGGTGAACATCGTGGGCGGATGCTGCGGCACCACCGAGGAGTTTATACACAACTACTACGTACTCTCGCAGGGCAAGGCACCCCATAAGCCCCAACCCAAGCCCACCACCACCTGGCTCTCAGGACTTGAACTGCTCGACATCACGCCCGAAATCAACTTCGTGAACGTGGGCGAGCGCTGTAACGTGGCCGGGTCAAAGAAGTTTCTGCGACTCATCAAGGAGAAAAACTACGACGAGGCGCTCACCATAGCCCGCAAGCAGGTGGAAGACGGCGCGCTGATACTCGACGTCAATATGGACGACGGACTGCTCGATGCCCGTGAGGAGATGGTCACCTTTCTCAATATGGTGGCCGCCGAGCCCGAGATCGCCCGTGTGCCGGTGATGATCGACTCGTCGAAGTGGGAAGTCATTGCCGACGGACTGAAGTGTCTGCAAGGCAAGAGCATCGTCAACTCCATCTCATTGAAAGAAGGCGAGGAAGAGTTTCTTGCCCATGCCCGTGAGGTGAAACGGTTGGGTGCCGCCGTGGTGGTGATGTGCTTCGACGAGCAGGGACAGGCCACTACCTATGAGCGACGCATAGAAATAGCCGGGCGCTCTTATCGGCTTCTGACAGAGAAGGTTGGGCTCAACCCGTTAGATATCATCTTCGACCCCAACATCCTGGCCATTGCCACCGGCATGGAAGAACACGACAACTATGCCGTGGAGTTTATACGTGCCACACGCTGGATCAAGGAGAACCTTCCGGGAGCGCATGTCAGCGGCGGCGTGAGCAACCTGAGCTTCTCGTTCCGCGGCAACAACTATATTCGTGAGGCCATGCACGCCGTGTTTCTCTACCATGCTATTGCCGCCGGCATGGACTTCGGTATCGTCAATCCAGCCACCAAGGTGACCTATGCCGACATCCCCGAGGACCATCTCAAGCTGATCGAAGACGTGGTGCTCAACCGCCGTCCAGGTGCCGCTGACGACCTTATCGACCTGGCCGAGAAGGTGAAGGCCGAGGAAGAGGCCCGCAAGGCCGCAGTCTCTGGCACGGGCGCGCAGGTGGCGCAGGTGGAGGAAGCGTGGCGACATCTCGACCTCTCGGCCCGGCTGGCTTACGCCCTGCGCAAAGGCATATCGGAACATCTCAATGAAGACCTGCACGAGGCGCTGGAGCAGTACGACCATGCCGTAGACATCATCGAGGGGCCGCTCATGGCGGGTATGAACGAGGTGGGCGACCTCTTCGGCGCGGGCAAGATGTTTCTGCCGCAGGTGGTGAAGACCGCGCGCACCATGAAGCAGGCCGTGGCCATACTGCAACCCTATATCGAGGCCGAAAAGGTGGGCGGGGCCGCCAAGGCCGGAAAGATTATCCTTGCCACGGTGAAGGGCGACGTACACGACATCGGCAAGAACATTGTGGGTGTGGTGATGGCATGCAACAACTATGAGGTGATCGACATGGGAGTGATGGTGCCCCCAGAGCATATCGTGCGGAAGGCCATCGAAGAGAAGGTAGACTTCGTGGGACTGAGCGGACTCATCACGCCGTCGCTCGAGGAGATGGTCAACACGGCGCGCGAGATGCGCAAGGCCGGACTCACGCTGCCTATCATGGTGGGTGGCGCCACTACCTCGCAGATGCACGTGGCCCTGAAGATAGCGCCCGAATACCCGGGTATGGTGGTGTGGATGAAAGACGCCGCGCAGAATGTGCTGGCCGCCGCACGCCTCTCTAACCCCGTGGAGCGCGAGGTGTATCGCAAGGAAATAGAAGAGAAATACGAGCAGCTGCGACAGAAGTACGCGCAACAGCAGCAGCGGCTCATATCGCTGGAAGAGGCGCGCCGCAATAAGCTCAACCTCTTTGACGAAGCATAGCAAAAACAAAACGCACAGCATACAGTATGATTAAGACCATAGCCTTTGATATGGGAGGCGTCATCATTACCATAGACAACGAGGAGCCCGTGCGCCGGTTTGAGGAGATAGGGGCGTCTGATGCCCGTCAGTTGCTCGATCCCTACGTGCAGTCGGGTATCTTTGGTGACCTGGAGCAAGGTCTCATTACCGAGGAAGACTTCAGGGCGAGGCTGAGCGAACACATTGGCAAACCCCTCACCTGGGCACAGTGTCAGTATGCCTGGATGGGCTATATGAGAGAGGTGCCGCAACGCAACCTCGATGTGCTGGTGAGGCTGCGGGAGCAAGGCTTCAGGCTGGTGCTGGCCTCCAACACCAATGGGTTCATACAGTCGTGGGCCGACTCGGCCGACTTCTCGCCCGAGGGGAAGCCCATAGGCCATTACCTCGACAGGCTCTACCGCAGCTATGAGATGGGACTGATGAAGCCCAATGCCGATTTCTTTCGCCATATCCTGGCCGAGGAGCGCACGCTGCCGCAAGAGATACTCTTCGTCGACGACAGTCCGCGCAACTGCGCTGCCGCCAGCGAACTGGGGTACCGCACCTTCTGTCCGGTGAACGGCGAGGACTGGACCGGGCGTGTGCTCGGGCTGGTGGGGCTGTAAGCAAAACAGCGCTGGGCACGGCATTGGCCATTTCCGATGGTATGCGTGCCTGTGCTGAGCAATAGTATTAACTTTACAAGCGAATAATTCATATAATATGGGTTTCAATAAGAAGAAAAGATGGCATTGCCTGCCCGGCGAGCCCATCACCGAACTCGATAAGAAGGTGATGTTTTGGGAGAATAAGGGCAAATTGGTGCCGACCCGCGATATGGTGAAAACACCCGAACAGATAGAGGGCATACGTGTGGCCGGCAAGCTGAATACAGGTTGTTTGGACGCCGTGGCCGCCGCCATACGTCCGGGTATGAGCACCCAGGACATCGACGACGTCTGTATGAAATACTGCGAGGACAACCACTGCCGTCCCGCGTGTCTCAACTTTGAGGGTTTCCCCAAGAGTGTGTGTACCAGTATCAATGAGGTGGTGTGCCATGGCATTCCCAAGAAAGAGGATGTGCTCGAGGTGGGCGACATCGTCAACGTGGATATGACCATAGAGTACAACGGCTACTATGGTGACGCCTCGCGCATGTTTATCATTGGTGACAAGACCACGCCCGAGAAAGAGCAGCTGGTGCGCGTGGCCCGCGAATGTCTCAAGGTGGGGCAAGAGGCCGCCAAGCCTTATTGCTTTATAGGCGACATTGGCCATGCCATACAGAAGCACGCCGAGAAATACCACTATGGTGTGGTGCGCGACCTTTGTGGACATGGCGTGGGACTTGAGATGCACGAGGAGCCCGATATCGTTCACTATGGGCATAAGGGCACGGGCATGCTGCTCGTTCCGGGTATGGTGTTCACCATCGAACCTATGATCAACATGGGTACCTGGAAAGTGTTTATCGATGAGGACGACCCCTACGGCTGGGAAGTCATCACTGGCGATGAGCTGCCCTCGGCCCAGTGGGAGCATACGTTCCTGATGACCGAGACGGGCGTGGAGATTCTCTCTGAGTGATGGTTGTTGTGGTATAATATAATAAGGAGAAGTAGTAATGCAAGAAGATGTTTATATTTTGGCAATAGAGAGCAGCTGCGACGATACGTCGGCAGCCGTGCTCCGCAACGATGTGCTGTTGAGCAATGTCACGGCCTCACAAGATGTGCACAAGGCCTATGGCGGCGTGGTGCCCGAGTTGGCCAGTAGGGCGCACCAGCAGAACGTGGTGCCTGTGGTAGACCAGGCCTTGAAGCGCGCTGGCGTTACCAAAGAGCAGCTGTCGGCCATAGCCTTTACCCGTGGGCCAGGCCTCATGGGCTCCCTGCTTGTGGGCGTGAGCTTTGCCAAGGGCTTTGCCCGTAGCTTGGAGATTCCGCTCATCGAGGTCAACCACCTGCAGGGGCATGTCATGGCGCACTTCATTCGTGAGGATGGCGAGAACAACCAGATTCCGCCGTTCCCGTTCCTCTGCCTGCTGGTGTCGGGGGGTAACTCGCAGATCGTGAAGGTCAATGCCTACAACGACATGGAGGTGTTGGGGCAGACCATCGACGACGCGGCCGGCGAGGCCATCGACAAATGCTCGAAGGTGATGGGACTGGGCTATCCCGGCGGACCTATTATCGATAAGCTGGCACGTCAGGGCAACCCGTTGGCGTATAAGTTTGCCGAACCTAATATACCGGGCATGGATTACTCGTTCTCAGGACTGAAAACCTCGTTCCTGTACAATCTGCGCGACTGGGTGGCCGAAGACCCTGACTTCATTGAGAACCACAAGGTAGACCTGGCTGCCAGCTTGGAGCATACCATTGTAGACATCCTGATGAAGAAGCTGCGCCTCGCCGTCAAGACCACAGGAATCAAGCATGTGGCGGTGGCCGGTGGGGTGTCGGCCAACAACGGACTGCGCAACGCCTTCCGTGCGCATGCCGAGAAGTATGGGTGGACCATCTATATCCCCAAGTTCAGCTACACCACCGACAATGCCGCCATGATCGGCATCGTGGGCTATTATAAATACATGGACCGGCAGTTCTGCGGCATCGACGTGCCCGCATTCTCGAAAGTCACATTCAAGTAAACACGCAACGTAATATGGAATTTGAAAGCAAGATGCTGAGCCGCATGATTCAGGAGGCTCTCTACGACGACAAAGACACACTGGGAACGGCCGAGAGCTGCACGGGAGGACGCGTGGCCGAGGCCATCATCGCCACACCCGGTGCCTCAAGCTATTTCAAGGGCGGCATCATCGCCTATGCCAACGAGGTAAAGGAGCAGATGCTGGGGGTGTCGCACGAGGTGCTCGAGACACAGACGGCCGTGAGCGAGGAGGTGGCTAAGCAAATGGTGACAGGTGCCTGCAAGGCTCTGGGATGCAACTATGCCATTGCCGTGACGGGAACGGCGGGGCCCACCGGTGGCACCCCCGACATACCGGTGGGCACCATCTGGCTGGCCTACGGCAGTGCCGAGGATGTGCAGGCCTTCAAGCTCACCGAGGATTTCGGACGCGACATCAACCTCGCCATCGCCACCAACAAGGCACTTCGCCTCTTCCTCGAATACTACAAGGAAAAGCATACGTCTACCCAGGCCGAGGGCTGAGACAGGTGTACTTAGTCTGGCGTAAGGTGTAATGACGGATTTGCACCAATTGCAGAGGGGATGCACAGATTGTGCGTCCCCTCTTGCCATTGGCCTTGTTGCTGTCAGGGTATTTCTTGCGGAATGGAGAGGGTGACAAGTACTCTTGTCACTGCTTCACCACCATCACTATTTCGGTAAGTTATTCCTCTATCTCCTGCAACGACTTGGCAAAGTTGTTGAAGTAGTTGCTCACCGTCTCGATGGGAGCGTAGGTAATGTAGCGCAGGCTGCGACGCAGGTTGCGACGCAGGAGGGTAGAGTTGTTTTGCACGAAGCCCGTTCGGCTCTGCCGGAAATGCCACTCCTCGGCGGTGTCGCTGGCCGAGTGGCTCACCGAGCGCAGCACCAGCTTGTAGGCAGCAGGCTCCATCCGCTGCACAAAGGGTAACTCATCCTGCTCGAAGTTGAACACCGCCATGAGCATGCTGCCCTGCAGCTGTGCCATGCGTCGGATGTGCAGCTTGCTGAGCCAGCCGTCGAGTTTCACAAAGTCGACCTTGTCGCCCTTGGTCCTGAGGTAGCTGCCCAGCTGGATGATGCCGTTGAGCATCATGCCCCTATTGAGCATGCTCGAGACATTGCCCACGATGATGTTGAGTACTTCGAGCGACCCTATGTTGGTGTCGATGGCGTGGCGTTCGTTTTCGGCAATGCGCTTGAGGCGGCGGTTCAGGAAACGGTTGCTCAGCTGGTAGACATTGCCGTGGGGCACCTCACCGACCTCAGCTCTGATGAGCCGCTGAGGAATGTTCATCATCTCATCGTACTGATGGTTGCGCACCCCCTTCTGTGCAGCAGCACTCACATGCTGTGCATGGACCATCTGGTCGAGCCGGTCCCACTTGAAGGCCGACATCGGTTCAAGCGGCTCATACTCGTTGAGCGCACCCGACCGGAGCAATCTGAAGAAGTTGCGGGTGATGACATCCATGGCTATGAGTATTTGCGTGGATATCTAAAGAGGATAGACAGCACCGTGGCCACGCCGATGGCCATGGGATAATAGAGATAGGGCAGGATCTGCATGGGGTTGACATGTGCCAATCCGGCAGCCAGCAGCATCTGCACGCCATAGGGAATGAGGCCCTGCACCGTACACGAGAACGTGTCGAGGATGCTGGCGCACTTGCGGTTGTCGACACCATACTTGTCGCCAATCTGCTTGGCGATGTTGCCCACGGTGAGGATAGCCACGGTGTTGTTGGCCGTGCATACGTTGACCAGGCTCACCAGAGCACCGATCGACAGTTCGGCCCCGCGCTTGCCATGCACGTGCGCCGTGAGGCGGGTGATGATATAGTCGATGCCGCCGTTCTCTCTGATGATCTCGAGCATGCCGCCAGCCATCATCGCGATGATGATGAGTTCGCCCATGCCCACGATGCCCTTGCCCATCTCACCCATCCATCCGAAGAGCTCGTAGCTGCCCGTCCACAGACCGATGATACCGCAGAGGGCGATGCCGACAGCGAGCACGGCCATCACGTTCATGCCGCTCACGGCGGTGATGAGCACCACCACATAGGGCACCACCTTCAGGTAGTCGACCTCGGGGATGTGGGCGGGGGGCTGCATGCCCTGTCCCATGACGGCATAGATTACCAGGATGAGTATCGCGGCAGGCGCCACAATGAGCGAGTTGACCCTGAACTTATCGCTCATCTTACAGCCCTGGGTCTGGGTGGCCACCACGGTGGTGTCGGAGATGAACGAGAGGTTGTCGCCAAAGTAGGCACCTCCCACGATGACGGCCGTCATGAGCGGGATGTCGGCACCCGTCTGCTGGGCAATGCCGGCGGCGATGGGGGTGAGGGCCACCACCGTTCCCACACTCGTGCCGATGGAGATGGAGATGAAGCAGGTGGCCACAAACAAGCCTGGCAGCAGCATGTTGGTAGGGAGGATGCCCAGCGCCAGGTTGACCGTGGCGTCGATGGCCCCCATGCCCTTGGCCGAGGCTGCGAAGGCACCGGCCAGCACATAGATCCAGAGCATGAGCATAAGACTGTCGGAACTGGCGCCACGGCTGAAGATGTCGATGCGCTTCTTGAACGGGAAGGTGTTCGATATGGCGATGGCATAGATGCTGGCAACCATGAAGATAACCGTCATGGGAACCTTGTAGAAGTCGCCTGCAACGATGCTCAGCACCAGGTACAGACCGATAAATACCATCAGTGGCGATAATGCCAGTAGTCCTTTGTTCATGATGTTTGGTTTACCGGCCGCCTTGTGGGGCGGCCGGTGATGTGTTGGGTGAGGCCCTTTCAGGCTGGTATCAGAGCGTCACTCCGTTCTTGAATATAGATATTTCGCGGTATCCGTTGGTCTCGTTGCGCGTCTGCTCGCCGCTGGCCACGGCAATGATCTTGTCGATGAACTTGCGGTTGAGGTCTCTCATCGTCACGCCGTGCAGCAACTCTCCGGCATTGAAGTCGATCCAGTTGGGCTTGCGGGCGAAGAGGTCGCTGTTGGTCGAGATCTTCATCGTGGGCACGAAGGTGCCGAAGGGCGTGCCGCGGCCTGTGGTGAAGAGCACCAGCTGACAGCCTGCGGCGGCCAGGGCGGTGGAGGCCACCAGGTCGTTGCCGGGGGCGGAGAGCAGGTTCAGGCCGTTCTGGGTCAGTCGGTCGCCGTATTCCAGCACGCCGCTCACCAGGGCTCTGCCGCATTTCTGTGTGCAGCCCAGCGCCTTGTCTTCGAGGGTAGAGATGCCGCCGGCCTTGTTGCCCGGTGAGGGATTCTCGCCCACGGGCTCGCCGTGCGAGAGGAAATACTCTTTGAAATTATTGATCATGCTGACCGTCTGGTCGAAGAGCTGCTCGGTCTTGCAACGGTTCATGAGGATGGTCTCGGCACCAAACATCTCGGGTACCTCGGTCAGGATGGTGGTGCCGCCCTGTGCCACGAGGTAGTCGGAGAACTCGCCCACCAACGGGTTAGCCGTGATGCCGCTGAAGCCGTCGCTGCCGCCACACTTCAGTCCTACCCGCAGATGACTCAGGTCGACGGCCTCGCGCTTGTCGTGGCGGGCCTTCTCGTAGAGCTGACGTAGAATCTTCATGCCTTCCTCTAGCTCGTCGCCCTCAACCTTCTGGGTGACAAGCAGTTTGATGCGGTCGTGGTCGTAGTCGCCAAGCATCTCCATAAAGGCGTCGGGCTGGTTGTTCTCGCAGCCCAGCGACAGCACCAGCACACCGCCGGCGTTGGGGTGGAGGCAGATGTCACGCAGCACCTTGCGTGTGTTCTCGTGGTCGCCGCTCAGCTGCGAGCAACCATAGTTGTGGTTCCAGGCGTGTACGGCGTCGATGCCCTCGAGTCCGGTCTCCTGGGTGAGCATGTTTACCAGTCGCTCGGCAATGCCGTTGACGCAACCCACGGTGGGCACGATCCATATCTCGTTGCGCACGCCCACCTCGCCGTTGGCGCGTCGGTAGCCCTGGAAGGTGAGGTCCTCATGGGCGATGTCGAGGCTGTCGGCCACAGGCTGGTACTCGTAGGAGAGAGTGCCGGCGAGGTTGGTCTTGAGATTGTTTTCGTTCACCCATGTGCCGGCCTTGAGGTCGGTGACGGCATGTCCGATGGGATAACCATATTTGATGATATTGGAGCCTTCGGGGGCATCGGCCGTCAGCACCTTGTGTCCGGCGGGCGTGTCCTGCAAAAGGGTAATAGTGTTGCCGTCTACGTCGATGGTTTCGCCCATTTGGAAGGGGCGCAGACACACGACGACATTGTCGGCGGGATTGATCTTGATAAATGTTGATTTGTTCATTGTTGTTTTATTCGTTTGTTTTATGATGTTGTCATTGATGCTGTAGACGGGTGAACAGTATATAGTTGGTCTTATAGCTGGGTACGGCGGTAGAAGTCTACATTCTCCTTGCTGAGCAGTTCGATGGGCATGTAGTTGACCGGCTGCACTTTTTTCTTCAATACAATGGCCTTGAACAGAGTGTCTACACACGAGTAGCCCTGCTGATAGGCATGTTGGGCGATGAGAAACGAGATGCTGCCCTGGCGCAGACACTCGGCATTCTTGCCTACCATGTCGTAGCCCATGATCTGCACGTCGCGGCGGTTGGTGCGCAACAGGAAGTCGCCCATGACATGTGCCTTCGATCCCAGGGTGATGCAATGGTGGATGTGGGGATGTTGCTGGAAATAGCTTTCGAGCATCTCGTCGTACTCCTTGCGCGTGGCGTTGAGGGGCAGGTCGAGCGTGGTGATCTCGATGGACGGGAAATGGTCGTGCATATAGTGGCGGAAGCCCACCTCGCGGTTGTCTTGCTGCTTGCTGACCACACGTCCTTCGTTGGTGAGCTTAAAGAGCAATATCTCTTGTTCTTTATTGGCGATGAGCATGAGCATGCGAGCAGCGAAATAGCCGCTGGAGAAGGAATCTTGTCCGAAGAAAGCCAATGGCTTGAGGTCGGGCATGTAAGAGTCGAGCATGACAAAGGGGATGTTGTTGGCGTGCAGCTGGTCGGTAAACTGCTGTGTGATCTCCAGGTCGGAGGGTACTATCACCACGCCATCGGGATTGGCTGCCAGACATCTGTTGGCCGTGTCGCTGAAGTTCTGGTCTTCGAAACGCTCGTAATACATGATTTCCACTTTGATATGGAAGTCGCGGCGGGTCTCCTCGGCCATCCTCACACCCTCTTCAATCTCTTCCCAATAGGCTACCTGCTCGTGCTTGGGAATAAGTATATAGAAGGTGTACGACTTGTTGTAAGCCAGTGCCGAGGCATACATATTGGGTTGGTAGTTCATCTCCTGGAGTGCTTTCTCTACCTTCACCCTCGCTGCCGGCGACACATTGGGGCGCTCGTGCAACACCCTGTCTACCGTTCCCACCGACACGCCTGCCCTGATGGCAATGTCCTTGATTCTGATTTTGTCTGCCATTTCCTTTGGTTTGTTTGCAAAAATAACAATAAAAGTTGAATTGTGTAAAAGCACAACAGAATAATTTACTCGAAATGAGTGATTTTTGCCTTTTTCTTTTCCATTCTCGAAAATATTCTTTATTTTTGCCCATACAAACCAGCATTTAATCTAATTTACAGAACAATAAAAATTAAAAAGTTTAGAAAATGGCTAAAATCGTAACATTAGGCGAGATTATGCTTCGTCTGTCGCCCGAAGGCAACGACCGTTTCATCCAGACCGATCATTTCCGTATCATCCCAGGTGGTGGTGAGGCCAATGTGGCCGTCAGTGTGGCCAACTATGGTCATGAGGCTTATTTCGTGAGCAAGCTGCCTTCGCATGAGATTGGGCAAATCGCCATCAACGCCCTGCGTCGCTACGGTGTGAACACGCAGTTTGTGGCCCGTGGTGGCGACCGCGTGGGACTGTATTATGCCGAGACCGGTGCCTCGATGCGCCCGTCGAAGGTCATCTACGACCGTGCCAACAGTGCCATTGCCGAGGCCGATGCCGCTGATTTCGACTTCGATGCCATTATGGAGGGTGCCCAGTGGTTCCACTGGAGTGGCATCACGCCGGCCATCTCCGACAAGGCTGCCGAGCTCACCCGTCTGGCCTGTGAGGCTGCCAAGCGTCATGGCGTGACGGTGTCGGTGGACCTCAACTTCCGCAAGAAGCTCTGGACCTCAGAGAAGGCTATCTCGGTGATGCGCCCCCTGATGAAATATGTCGACGTGTGTATCGGCAACGAGGAAGACGCACAGCTCTGTCTGGGCTTCAAGCCCGATGCAGATGTAGAGGGCGGCAAGACCGATGCCGAGGGTTACTATGGTATCTTCAAGGGCATGATGGCTGAGTTTGGCTTCAAATATGTGGTGAGCACCCTCCGCGAGTCGTACAGCGCTACACACAACGGCTGGAAGGCCCTGATCTACGATGGCAAGGAGTTTTACCAGAGCAAGCACTACGACATCAATCCCATCATCGACCGCGTGGGCGGCGGCGACTCGTTCTCGGGCGGTCTCATCCACGGACTGCTGACCAAGCCTACCCAGGGCGAAGCTCTCGAGTTTGCCGTGGCTGCTTCGGCATTGAAGCACACCATCCCCGGGGACTTCAACCTGGTGAGCGAGGCCGAGGTGGAGAGCCTGGCAGGCGGCAATGCCAATGGTCGTGTGCAGCGATAAGCCCATTCAATACAAACCGATCAGATTTAGCTTAAAAAGGAAAGTATTCCTATTCGATTATGGCAAAGTTTAATAAGATTCAAGTGATAGAGGCCATGCGGGCCACAGGTATGGTGCCCGTGTTCTTCAACAAAGACCTCGACGTCTGCAAGAACGTCATCAAGGCTTGTTACGAGGGTGGCGTGCGCGTGTTCGAGTTTACCAACCGTGGCGACTTCGCACACGAGATTTTCGGCGCGCTGGTGAAGTGGGCCGACAAAGAGTGCCCCGAGCTCATCATGGGTGCTGGCACCGTGATTGATGCCCCGACGGCAGCCCTGTACATCCAGTTGGGTGCCAACTTCATCGTGGGTCCCAACTTCGTGCCCGAGATTGCACCGGTGTGCAACCGTCGTCTGGTGCCCTATTCGCCCGGCTGTGGCAGCGTGACCGAGATCAGCAATGCCCAGGCGGCCGGCTGCGACGTCACAAAGGTGTTCCCTGCAGGTAATGTGGGTGGCCCCTCGTTTGTGAAGAATGTGCTCGGCCCGCTGCGCTGGTCGAACATCATGGTCACCGGTGCCGTGTCGCCCGACAAGGAGAATCTCTCTGCCTGGATCAAGGCTGGCGTGCTGTGCGTAGGCATGGGCTCGCAGCTCTTCCCCAAGGAGGTGATTGCCGAAGCCAACTGGAAGGCCATCAGCGATAAGTGTGCCGAGGCCCTGGGTTATATCAGTGAGGCCCGCGCATGACCCATCACGCATGACAACAGGTCACGGGCCAGAGCGTCAGAGCCGATGAGAGTTCTCTGGGGTTCTGGTTCGTGACCTTTTCTTTTACGCTTATTATTACTCTTCATTCATTGCGGTTGTGTAAGTTCATATCTTGGGTAGTGACCATTGTCTGCATTACCATTGTTTCAGCCTGTGGAAGTCAGCATAAAGACCAGATTGACAAGCTGAACGAAACGTCTTATGCCTACCATTACCGCGACCTCGACTCTACGATGCACTATGCTGAGGAGGCCCTGCGACATGCCGACGGATATGATGCCGGGGCGGCCGAGGCCCTCAACAACCTGGCTTTCGCGTGCCTGGCCAGGATGCAGTACAACCAGGCGCAGCGTTTGTTGCAGCAAGCTTCCGACCGTACCGACAATCAGGTTGAGTTGCTCATTGCAGACATCCAGTTCATGCGCCTGTGCCAGCGCCGGTCGCACAACAAGGAGTTTTATGTCTACCGCGAGCGCGCCGCCCTTCGTCTTCGCCGACTCGACAACGAACCAGAACATCTCACGCCCCACCAGCGGCGCCGACTCATCTATGCCCGCTCTGAGTTTCAGGTTGTGGCCGCCACCTATTTCTATTATGTCGGACTTACCCAAAATGCCATCAATGCCCTAGCCAAGATTGAGCCTGAGGGCGAGATCCAGGAAGACACTGCCCAGCTGCTGTGCTATTGGTATAACATCGGAGCGGGCGGCATCCTCACGCAAGGAACGCCGGCAGAGATCGCCAAGAGCGAGTTCGACTTTCTCTTGCGCTGTCATTTTCTGGCCCGCCAGCAAAACTACCCGTTCTGGGTGGCGCAGTCGATGCAGGCCATGAGCGAGCATCTGCAGCAGAAACCTCAGCGCAGGTTGCTTCTCGAAGAGTTCGGGCCCGACATGCGCTATATCAACACCGACAAGATGCCCGACTCGCTGCTGGCCGGAAACCTTGCCCAGCGTGCGCTCAACATCTTCAAGCAATATGGCGACGTATACCAGATTGCGGGTGCCAACCGCACGCTGGCCGAGTGTTATTGGCATATCCGCGACTACCGCTCGGCCCTCATCTGCCTACAGCAGGCGCTGGGGCAGAACAGTGCCATTGAACAGGCACCCGACCTGGTGGCCTCGATCCGCGAACAGCTGAGCCTGGTTTATTCGGCCGTCGACGACAAGGTGAACAGCGACCGCAACCGCAACCTCTATCTCGACCTGCAAGAGCAGACACGGCAAGACAGGCAGCTGGAGGCCCGAGCCAGCCAGCTCGACCAGTCGTCGCGGCAGCTTAATTTCATGCTCCTGGCCGTTATCGTCATGATTGTCGTGGTGGTGATACTACTCTATGTGTTCGACAGGATGCGCCGCCGTAACGACGAGCGGTTTGCCCTCGACACCTTGCTCGAACCCTTGCAGGCATGGCAGAAGAGCAACGAGCACCATAACGCCGAGGTGCAGGAACGCTTTGAGGAGATACAAGAACAGATGGCTATCGTGCGCCTGCACTTGCTCAAGAACAAACGCCGTAATCTAGAGCAGCGTGCCAAGGTGCAGCTGGTAAACAGCATCATGCCCTTCATCGACCGTATGGTCAACGAGGTTAACCGCCTTCAGGCCGACACCGAGGCCCAAGAAGTGCGCCAACAGCGCTACCAGTATATTGCCGAGCTAACCGACAGCATCAACTTTTACAACAATGTGCTCACCCAATGGATACAGATGCGGCAGGGCGAGGTGAGCCTCAAGATAGAGAGTTTTGCGCTGCAGCCGCTGTTCGACATCGTGGCTCGTGGCCGCATGAGCTTCAAACTCAAGGGAGTGGACCTGCTTGTCGAGCCTACCACGAGCGTGGTCAAGGCCGACAGAATTCTCACACTCTTCATGATCAACACCATTGCCGACAACGCCCGCAAGTTTACCCCGGAGGGAGGTAAGGTGACGGTCAATGTGGTTGAGGAGCCCGACTATGTGGAGATTGGGGTGCAAGACACCGGCCAGGGCATGGACGACGACGAGCTGGCCCATATCTTTGACCGCACCTACACAGGCGGACACGGCTTCGGACTGAAGAACTGCAATGGCATCATCGAGAAGTACAAGAAAATCAGCCACATCTTCAGCGTTTGTGCCATCAAGGCCGAGAGTCGGGTGGGGCAGGGTACCCGTGTGTTCTTCAGACTTCCCAAGGGTGTTGTCCGACTGCTGCTCGCGCTGTCGATGGTCAGCTGCTTTACCGACGCGGCAGATGCCAGGAACCGTCAGCCGAAGGGTACACAGCAGAGCAAGGCGGCGATGTTTGCCGATAGTGCGTATTTCTCCAACGTCAATGGTACCTACAAGCGCACGCTAGCTTTTGCCGACAGCTGCCACAAATACCTGGCCAAGGCCGACACCGCCACACTGCTCGACATCAGCAACGAGACGGCCGTGGCAGCCTTGGCACTGCATCGCTGGGACCTCTACCATAAGAACAACACTATCTATACCAAGCTTTTCCGTGAGTCGAGTGCCGACAGCACCTTACCCGAGTATGTACGATCCATGCAGGTCAGTGAGAACAACAAGAATGTGGCCGTCAGTCTGCTGGTGCTGTTGCTCATCATCATCTTCCCGGCCTACTACTTCATGTACTATCGCCACAGGCTCTACTATCGTTTCTGCATCGACCGCATCAACGCGATGAACAGGATTCTTCTCATGGACATCACCGATGCAGAGAAACTCAGAGGCATCAACGAACTGGGCAATTTCAAGCAGTTCAACCTCTCGGCCGACCAGCAGTATAACCTCAGTGTGATTGTGAGGAAGATTCGTTCTGCCCTTCAGCAGTCGATAGACAACACAGCCTACCAAGAGGCCAACATCGAGATGGCCGGTGACGACCTGCGTCGCCTGCAGATGGACACCGACCGCCTGCATGTGTCGAACAGTGTGCTCGACAATTGCCTCTCCACGCTCAAGCACGAGACCATGTACTATCCCTCACGCATCAGACAACTCATTGATGGCAGTGACGAAGACCTCGACGGCATTGCAGAACTTACGGGGTATTATCAGGAACTTTACCGCATACTATCGCGGCAGGCCATGAACCAGGTGCTGCCCATCCGCCTCGACGAGGCCATGAACGAGTATCTGTTTGAGATCTTGCGAAAACTCAACAAGGGACAGGAACCTACGCGTCAGCTCTCTGTCCCCGAAGGTCCTTACGTCAGGGTGAGTCTGCTCATGACGCAATGCTCATTCGACGGACAACAGTGTCGTGAGCTGTTCACACCCCATACCGTTGACCTTAATTTCCTGCTATGCCGGCAGATTGTCAGAGAGATGGGCGAGGCTACCAACCTCAGGGCCTGCGGCATCATGGCCGAGCTCACTCCCGACAACGTCCCGCAGGTGACAATCACCATGCCCGAACGTTGCATCCTAAGAAAACATTAAAGCAAAGAGATATGAAACGTACATGAACAGCTTTCGCCAAAGGGAATGAAAAGGGATTTTTGTATCTTTGCCACAGATAACCCTTAAACCCTACAGATATGGCGACACAGAAGAACGAGGTCTCCTTTGAAGAGGTCGTAGCTCGTGGCTG
>JBHAFS010000078.1:0-16323 GCA_041856205.1 Prevotella sp. | reverse complement strand
TGTACGTACATGGAGAATATTCTTACCTTTATCCTCAAAAAACGGGAAAATCGAAAGGGCAAGGCTCGCATCAAACGGCCTTGCCCTCATCATTTCAATGATTATTACATCAATTATTCTTCCTCTAACGCTGCCTGCGCGGCAGCAAGCCTGGCTATTGGCACTCTGAAGGGTGAGCAGCTCACATAGTTGAGCCCTGCACGATGGCAGAACTTCACCGAAGTGGGCTCACCGCCATGCTCTCCGCAAATACCACACTTGAGGTCTGGACGCACCGACCGTCCCTTCTCCACAGCCATCTGCACCAGCTGTCCCACACCATTTTGGTCGAGTACCTGGAACGGGTCAACGTCTAGAATCTTCTTCTCGAGATATGAAGGCAGGAAGCTCGCTATATCGTCACGGCTGTAACCAAAAGTCATCTGAGTCAAGTCGTTGGTACCAAAGCTGAAATACTCTGCCTTGGCCGCAATCTTGTCGGCGGTGAGAGCAGCACGCGGAACCTCAATCATTGTGCCTACCTTAAATGGTATTTCAACTCCTTCCTCATCAAATAGTTTCTTGGCTGTAGCCCTGATTACTTTCTCCTGTGCATCCAACTCATTGACGATACCAACAAGAGGCACCATAATCTCGGGCCTGGGATCATATCCGTCTTTCTTCAACTGAATGGCTGCTCCGAGAATGGCACGCGTCTGCATGGCCGTTATCTCAGGGAAAGTGTTACCCAAGCGACATCCACGCAATCCGAGCATAGGATTGCTCTCGCTTAAACTCTGCACACGGTCTTGAATCGATTTCACGCTGACACCCATCTCCGCTGCCATTGCTTCTTGACCTTTGGTGTCGTGTGGAACGAACTCATGCAAAGGCGGATCAAGCAGTCGGATATTCACAGGCTTTCCATTCATGCATTTCAAGATGCCATAGAAGTCCTGCTTCTGATAAGGCAGCAGCTTTTCCAATGCTCTTTCACGCTCCTCGGTGCTATCGGCCAGAATCATCTCGCGCATAGCCTTGATCTTGATATTTTCAAAGAACATATGCTCTGTGCGGCATAGTCCGATACCTACTGCACCAAAATTGTTTGCCACCTCGGCATCGTGCGGCGTATCGGCATTCGTACGCACCACTAGCTTGGCGTATTTGTTACATAGCGTCATCAAGTTCGCAAAGTCGCCTGTTACCTTAGCCGGGCTAGTGCTTATCTCACCTTGGAACACTTCTCCGGTGGAGCCGTTTAGTGAGATATAATCGCCCTCCTTCAGTATCTTACCGTCAATCTCCAGGGTACGGTTTTTGTAGTCAACATTGATCGCACCCGCTCCACTGACACAGCACTTACCCATACCACGTGCCACAACAGCAGCATGTGAAGTCATACCTCCACGTGCAGTAAGGATACCTTCTGCGGCACTCATACCAGCAAGATCCTCAGGCGATGTCTCGATACGGACAAGTACCACCTGATGACCGTTGTCATGCCATTTTTCGGCATCATCAGCAAAGAACACGATTTGTCCACAAGCAGCACCAGGTGAGGCAGGCAGGCCTCTTGTGAGTACCCTAGCGGCAGCCAGAGACTCCTTGTCGAATACTGGATGCAGCAACTCGTCGAGTTTGTTTGGCTCGCAACGTAAAAGGGCCGTCTTCTCGTCAATCTGTCCTTCACGCAACAAGTCCATGGCTATTTTCACCATAGCAGCACCAGTACGTTTACCATTACGTGTCTGCAAGAACCACAACTTTCCCTCTTGAACAGTAAATTCCATGTCCTGCATGTCGTGGTAATGATTTTCCAATTTTTGCTGGATATCGTTGAGCAATGCAAAGATCTCGGGCATGGCTTCTTCCATTGAGGCATACTTGTTTTTTCTGACTTCTTCGTCAATGCCTTGCAGCGTGGCCCATCTTATTGAGCCTTCCTTGGTGATCTGCTGCGGTGTACGTATTCCAGCTACAACATCTTCGCCTTGAGCATTGACCAGATACTCACCATTGAAACGATCCTCACCAGTTGCGGCATCACGACTGAAGCATACACCCGTAGCCGAAGTATTGCCCATGTTACCAAACACCATGGCCATGACGTTGACAGCTGTACCCCACTCGGCAGGGATACCTTCCATCTTGCGATAAAGAATAGCACGTTCGTTCATCCAGCTGTCAAACACAGCACAAATTGCACCCCATAGCTGTTCCATGGGATCATCGGGGAAGTCGCTGCCTGTCTGCTTCTTAATAGCGTCCTTAAAGAGTGCCACTAGACTTTTTAGCTCGTCGACAGTCATTTCATTGTCAAGACGGATATTGCGACGAGCTTTTACCTGCTGGATGATGGCCTCAAAGGGATCAATATCTTCCTTGTTCACCGGTTTCATGCCCATGACCACATCGCCATACATCTGTACAAACCTGCGGTAACTGTCGTATGCAAAGCGCTCATTACCAGTCTTCTCTGCAAGCCCTTGCACCACTTCATCGTTCAGACCCAGATTCAAGATGGTATCCATCATACCAGGCATCGATGCACGGGCACCGGAGCGCACACTGACCAAAAGTGGGTTTTTCACATCTCCAAATGTTAAACCCATAAGCTTCTCCAAGTGCTTGACACCGTTGAGCACCTCGTCTCTCAACAGGGTAACGACTTTTTCCTTTCCCATTGAGAAGTATTCGTTGCACACATTTGTCGTAATCGTGAAACCTGGAGGTACTGGCACTCCGATCAGATTCATTTCAGCAAGGTTTGCACCTTTTCCGCCAAGCAGATTCTTCATATCTGCTCTTCCTTCGGCTTGTCCGTTGCCGAAGAGATATACTCTTTTTTCACTCATAGTTTTTGATTAGGTATTCTAATTATGTTTTGCATATTATGTTTTTATATTTGCAAAGATACCATTTTTTATCAGATATTCAAACTTTTCATAGAAAAAATGTCACCTACACATTGCAATATTGGCTGTTGGCGCAAACACCCATGAAAGACAAACAAACCCAATCCAAAGAATACTGGGCGAGGAGTAGAAACGATACGATAACTCCTACAATAATTATTAGTCGGCAACAAAGAGTTTTCAAGATAAATCCGTAACTTTGCACGAAAAATTAAGCAAATGAGCAGAAAACGCAAAGCACTCCCCCTACTCGAGAACATCACTATCGAAGCCGTTGCCGCCGAAGGAAAAAGTCTTTTCCACCACAACGACTGCGTAGTGTTTGTACCCTTTTGTGTACCTGGAGACATTGTAGATGTGCAAGTCACCAAGAAGAAACATCGATACATGGAAGGCAGAGTAATCCGATTTGTTGAACTGAGCTCAGTGCGGGCCACTCCCACTTGCAAGCATTTCGGCATTTGTGGCGGATGCAAGTGGCAGAACCTGCCATATGCTGAGCAGCTGAAGGCCAAGCAACAGCAGGTACTGGACCAGCTGTCACGCATCGGCAAAGTGGAATTGCCCGAATTTACCCCCATCATGGGTTCTGTAGAAACCCTTAGATACCGCAACAAGCTGGAGTTTGGTTGTTGCAACAAGCGATGGTTTACAGCAGAGGAACTGCAAAATCCTGGCCTTGACCTGAGTGGACAGAACCATGCCGCCATAGGCTTTCACATTACCGGTGCATTCGACAAGATCTATCCAATCACGCAATGCTGGCTGATGGACGACCTGCACAACGAGGTGAGAAACGAAATAGAGCGATTTGCCAAGCAGACAGGGATGACATTTTACGATGTCAAGGAACAGCACGGCCTACTCCGCAACCTGATGTTCAGAAACTCCAATACCGGCGAGTGGATGCTGCTCATCCAGTTTCACTACGACGAGCCAGACGACGAAGACAAGGCCAAGCGTTTGCTGGCGCATGTAGCTGATACGTTCCCGCAGATTACTTCTTTGATATATGTAGACAACCAGAAGGGTAACGACACCATTGGCGACCTTGAGCTCACAACTTTCAAAGGCACCGACTTCATCTACGAGAAAATGGAGGACCTGAAGTTCAAGGTGGGACCTAAGAGCTTTTACCAGACCAATACCGAGCAGGCATACCATTTGTATCGCGTAGCACGCGAATTCTGCTTCATGCCCCTCCCCTACGACTCTACTGACGAACAAGACGATGCTGTTGCCCCGCTTATCTATGATCTTTATACAGGTACTGGTACCATTGCCAACTTTGTGGCCCATCGGGCTGGCAAGGTCATAGGAATAGAATATGTGCCCGAAGCCATAGAAGATGCCAAGGTAAACAGCGAAATCAATAACATTACCAACACCACGTTCTTTGCTGGTGACATGAAGGATATCCTCACTGAGGACTTTATCAGTGAACACGGCCGCCCCGACATCATCATCACTGACCCTCCCCGGGCTGGCATGCACCAAGATGTGGTCAACGTTATACTTGGTGCCGCTCCACGTCGAATTGTCTATGTCAGCTGCAATCCAGCCACCCAAGCACGCGATTTGGCATTACTCGACCAAGACTATCGCGTGGTGCGCGTACAGCCGGTGGACATGTTCCCCCATACGCCGCATGTGGAGAACGTTGTGCTGCTCGCCCGTAGGTGACGAGCAGCCCTTCAGCTCCGCCAACAGACCAGCATACCAAACTTTAAAGGCCGCGAGCAAAATGCCCGCGACCTTTATCGTATAATAAGTATAATATCTTATTTCTTGAAGAAGTCCTTCACGTCACCATTGGGGACCATCTGCTCATCAAAGACGTAAGCGCCTGTCTTGGGGCTCTTCACCATCTTGATTACCTTTGAATATGCGCGTCCGTCCGTAGAACCTTCATGGAGGGTAGCGACTGCTTTTTTTGCCATAGTCTAAAAAACTTTATTACGTTTTACTATCATCCAAAATTACTTGATCTCCTTGTGGACGGTCATCTTCTTAAGGATAGGATTATACTTCTTGAGCTCCAGACGCTCAGCAGTATTCTTGCGGTTCTTGGTGGTGATGTAGCGGCTTGTGCCGGGAAGGCCCGAGTTCTTCATCTCGGTGCACTCCAGGATCACCTGAACCCTGTTGCCTTTAGCTTTCTTTGCCATGTGATTAATCTCCTATAACTTTAATGTCCTTCCAGTCGCAATACCCTTTGGCAACTGCCTGCTTCAGAGCTGCGTCAAGACCGATTTTGTTGATGAGACGAAGACCAGCGGCACTGATCTTGAGTGAAATCCAGCAGTTCTCCTCCACGTAATAGAACTTCTTGCTGAAGAGGTTGACATCAAAGCTGCGCTTTGTGCGATGCTTTGAGTGAGACACATTGCAACCAATCTGTGCCTTCTTTCCTGTGATCTGACAAATCTTAGACATTGCTATTCTTTGTTTTTGATTTCGATATTGATACTTATTCCAAACAGGGTGCAAAATTACAATTATTTTCTTGACTTACAAAATAATTCTTAAAAGATTCTTCGAATTTAAGCATTTTTTTATTTTACCCGCCATTTGCTCAGGCTGAGGCTCTAAAATACTGCAAATCCTTTGGCTATATCACCGCTTATGAGTATCTTTGCAACACGAATATTCAAACCCAATCAATGAAAATGAACGACGTAAAAGTAATGAACCTTGCCGCGGACAATATTCGTATCCTAGCAGCAAGCATGGTTGAGAAAGCCAATTCCGGTCACCCTGGCGGTGCCATGGGCGGAGCCGATTTCATCAATGTGCTCTTTTCAGAGTACCTTGTCTACAATCCTGATGATCCTACTTGGAGCGGCCGCGATCGCTTCTTCCTAGACCCTGGCCACATGAGTCCGATGCTTTACAGCGCACTTGCCCTCCAGGGTAAGTTTTCTTTGGCTGAAATCAAGCAGTTCCGCCAGTGGGAGTCACCCTGCCCCGGACACCCCGAGCTCGACGTGATGCGTGGCATAGAGAACTCCTCCGGTCCGCTTGGCCAAGGTCACGCCATTGCAGCTGGTGCCGCCATCGCTGAGAAATTCCTTGAAGCACGCCTGGACTCTACTATGATACAACATAAAATATATGCATATGTATCTGACGGTGCTGTGGAGGAGGAGATTTCTCAAGGTGTGGGTCGCATTGCTGGAACACTTGGGCTGAACAATCTTATTATGTTCTATGACTCCAATGATATACAGCTCTCTACAGAGACAGATGCCGTAATGCTTGAAGACACCGCCGCCAAATACAAGGCATGGAACTGGAACGTTATCGAGATCAACGGCAACGACGTAACACAGATCCGTCAGGCCCTCGACGCTGCCGGCGAAGAAAAAGAGCGTCCCACACTCATTATCGGTAAGACCATCATGGGCAAGGGAGCTATCAAGGAAGACGGAAGCAGCTACGAGGCCAACGTCAAAACACATGGTGCTCCCCTCGGCGGAGAGGCTTACGTCAACACCATCAAGAACCTGGGCGGTGACCCCACCAACCCATTTGTTATTTTCGATGACGTGAAGGACCTCTATGCCCGCCGAAAGGAAGAACTCAAGGAGATCGTGGCTCAGCGTAAGGCGGCCGAGGAGGCTTGGGCCAAGGAGAATCCTGAGCTGAAGGTCCTCATGGACGAGTGGTTCTCGGGCAATGCTCCCCAAATAGACTGGAGCCAAGTAGAGCAAAAAGCCGGATCGGCCACACGAGCCGCCTCAGCATCCTGTCTCAGCGCACTCGCCCAGCAGGTGCCTAACATGATCTGTGCTTCTGCCGACCTCTCCAATTCTGACAAAACAGATGGATTCCTCAAACATACCCACTCATTCAAGAAAGGTGACTTTAGTGGTGCCTTCTTCCAGGCTGGTGTGGCAGAGCTTACCATGGCCGACATGTGCATCGGCATGATGCTCCATGGCGGTGTGATCGCTGCCTGCGGCACCTTCTTCGTATTCTCCGACTATATGAAACCTGCCGTTCGTCTGGCAGCCCTCATGGGTGTGCCCGTAAAATTTGTATGGACACACGATGCCTTCCGCGTTGGCGAAGATGGTCCCACTCACGAGCCCGTAGAGCAAGAGGCACAAATCCGATTAATGGAGAAACTGCAGAACCACAAGGGCCAGGACAGCGTTCGCGTGTTCCGCCCCGCCGATGCCGAGGAGACCACTGTATGCTGGGCCATGGCCATGGAGAATACCGACACGCCCACGGCACTCATCTTCTCACGCCAAGGAATTGCCAATTTGCCACAGGGCAACGACTACGAGCAAGCGCGTAAAGGCGCATATATCGTAGCAGGTTCAGACGAGAACCCCGACGTCATCCTTGTCGCCAGTGGCTCTGAGGTGTCTACGCTCGAGGCCGGCACAGAGGCCCTGCGTAAGGAGGGAATCAAGGTGCGCGTGGTAAGTGCGCCCTCAGAAGGTCTCTTCCGTCGCCAGTCACAGGAATATCAAGAAGCCGTGCTACCCTACTGTGCTAAGAAGTTTGGCATGACAGCTGGACTGCCCGTCACCTTACAGGGGCTCGTGGGCATCGGGCCCGACAGCTGTGTCTTCGGCATGAAGAGTTTCGGATTCTCGGCACCCTACAAGGTGCTCGACGAGAAACTCGGTTATACTGGAGAGAACGTGTACCGACAGGTGAAGGCTTTCCTTGGCAAATAAAAAATAGCAACAATGAAAATCAAAACTGTAGGTTTGGCCAGCGATCACGCTGGCTTCGCCTTGAAAAAGTTTGTAAAACAATATCTCGAAGAGAAGGGCATCCCCTACAAGGACTATGGCACCGACTCTGAGCAGAGCACCGACTATTCTGACTTTGGCCATGCACTGGCCAACGGCATTGAGTCGGGCGAGGTATATCCGGGCATAGGCATTTGCGGGTCGGGCGAGGGCATCAGCATGACGCTGAACAAGCATCAGGGAATCCGGGCCGGACTTGCATGGATGCCAGAGATTGCTCATCTTACTCGCCAACATAACGACGCCAACGTGCTGGTGATGCCAGGCCGATTTCTCGACGAAGAGACAGCTCGTAAAATCATGGACGAGTTTTTCAGCACCGACTTCGAAGGCGGTCGCCATCAAAGGCGCATCGACAAAATTCCATTGCAGCCAGGAAAGTAACGTCTACTTTTAAATAACCAGCTACATCATCATTCAAAGAGGATGAGCCCCAATTTAGGGCTCACCCTCTTTTTTTATGCAGAATACAACACAAAAAGAGGCCATGCTAAGAGCACGGCCTCCAACTTTGAATTGGGTAATATCTTAGAAGTTCACACCGAAGCTTACATTGAAGTTGCCCGTATGAGCCGAAGCATTGTCGAGCTTAGTGATGTTGGTTACACCCAACTGGTAGCCCACTTCCAGGTAAAGGTTGCTATAGTCTACACCACAACCCACCTTGAAACCCATGTCGCCATGCTTATAACGCTCATCGCGGAACGAGCTGCTGCCATCCTTGTACTCTCCACCGATGGCATAAGAGAAGTAAGGACCGAGGAACGGTATGACTGAAACAGGTGAACCCGTAGAGATGCCGTACTTGACGAGCACAGGAATCTCAAGATAGTTCAGGCTGCGCTTCACGCTCTCCTTCTTGCCTCCACGCTCAGAATAGTAGAGACCGCTCTCTAGATACACCGGAGTTTGACTGCTCAAGCGGAAGCCCACTACACCACCAAGATTCATGCCGGCCTTGCTGCCGTCACATTTCACCAATTCGTCGCCCGTAATCGTCGAAACATTCAAACCGAAGCGCACACCATAATATACGCTCTCCTCACTGAGGTGAAATCCCCCACTACTTGTCTGGGCAAACGAAGGTGCAGAAAGCACGAGTGCCAGCAATGCAATAAATAATTTTCTCATCATTGTTGATTTTTAAAACTTTCTAATTTGAGTGCAAAGTAACATCTTTTTTTTAAAATACCAAAACATTTTTAAATAAACTTTGCACATGGGGGCATAAACTTGCCCCCATGCTTGTCTACTTAGTCACGCAAACGCATGTTTGGCCCGCATCAACCCACGATAGTGAACTTGGCAAACTTAAGCAACAATTGCTTCTGCCCCGTCTGTTCAAAGTTGACCGTGGCCTTGCGGTTCTCACCTGTACCTTCCAACTTGACTATTGTGCCCTTGCCAAAGCGCTGATGCTCGATGACCGAACCTTCGGCGAGCTGTCCGCCCTGTTCCGTCGTTATCGAGCCCTGTGGATCCATGGGCGTCCTAGCCCTTCCACCACTCGTCAAGGCTTTCGAAACATTTTTCCAGCGGCCGCCCTCTCTGAGCTTTTGTTCGAAAGACGGCGTGAAAGGGTTGACCGCCTCCTCCGCCTTTCTCGGTGCTGTGACCTTGGGTTTGGCGTCGGCCATAAATTGGCCAGCCACCGGCCTGGAATTCTGCATCCTGTCGCTCCTGCGTGGATATTCGCTCCCCCACGCCCTGTAGCCCGTATAGGGCTTATCAGATTCGTAATCATCCCACGGACGTCTGGCAGGAGCATCATCGTCGCCCCAAAGCAGCTGACGCGAAGCCGTAGAGCGCCCCCCCTCAACCCTTACAGATGTAAACCGGGGATCTATATCATTAATGAATCTGCTCGGATTGACAAAGCTGTCCATCTTACCGTATTGCCAGCGGCTGTGAGCCCACGACAAGAAGCAATGCTTCTCGGCCCGGGTAATGGCCACATAGAGCAACCTACGCTCCTCTTCCAGTTCACGGGCGGTACCCACTGACATAAGGCTAGGGAAGATATTCTCTTCGAGCCCCACCACAAACACCGTAGGAAACTCCAGTCCCTTAGCCGAGTGAATGGTCATCAGCGTCACCTTGTCGTCTGATCCATCATCGGAGTCGGCATCGGTCATGAGCGACACGGTGGAGAGATAATCGCCCAGTCCCACATGGTCGCCCAGGTCGTCCTCGCGTTGCGCCTGAACAAAGTCGCCCATGCCAGAGATGAGTCCGTCGAGGTTCTGCCGCCGACTGTCACCTTCGGCCGTCCTGTCTGAAGCCAGGTCTGCCTTGATGCCCGACCGCTCGATGATGGTATTGCCCAAGGTGAGAGCGTCTTCGTCTGACAACTGCCCCCTGAACGTCTCTATCATGCCCCGGAAGGCCTCCAGTTTGGCCTGTGCCCCACGGTTTACATCGAGCTCGCAAGCCACCGGATCGCTGATGACCTGCCAAAGGCTCACCTGATGGTGCTGTGCCGCTGCAATGATCTTCTGCACGGTAGTGTCGCCGATGCCCCGGGAGGGATAATTGATGATTCTCCTGAAGGCCTCCTCATCGTCAGGGTTGACCACCAGCCTGAAATAAGCGATGACATCCTTGATCTCTTTGCGCTGATAGAAGCTCACACCGCCGTAGATGCGGTAGCACTGGCCCATTCCCACCTCGGGCTTTCGCATCTCCTCCTCAAAGATACGGCTCTGTGCATTGGTGCGGTAGAGGATGGCAAAGTCGCTCCATCGACCGTTCTCCTGACTCTTGATACGCTTGATCTCGCGACACACCATGGCCGCCTCGCGCTTGTCGGAGATAGTCTCCAAAATAGTTACTTTTTCGCCTTCGTCATTACGGCTGAACACCTCCTTAGGTATCTGCCGTTCATTGTGCTTCATCAGCGAGTTGGCAGCTGCCACTATCGACTGGGTGGAGCGATAGTTCTGCTCGAGCTTATAGAGCCTGGAGTCATCATATATATTCTTGAAATTCAATATGTTTTCGATATTTGCTCCACGAAAGGCGTAGATACTCTGATAATCGTCGCCCACCACACAGATACGCCTGTTGTCGCGGGTGAGTAGCCATACGATTTGCTGCTGCACATAGTTGGTATCTTGATACTCGTCGACAAGCACATACTGGTACCGCTCCACATACTTCCGGCAGATCTCTGCATGGTCTCTGAACAGCTGATAAGTAATGACAAGCAGATCGTCGAAATCCATGGCGTTGGCTTGACGCAACCGTTGCTGGTAAGCCATGTAGATCTTGTAGGTTTCGGGCATGTTACGGTGTCGGTCGCGATCCAGATAGTCGGGCGTGTCCGCATACTGGTCAGGCAAGATGAGCTTGTTCTTTGCCATCGAAATGGCTCCGTGCACCGCTGCAGGCTTATAGGTCTTATCGTCGAGCCCCATCTGCTTGGCGATGTTCTTGATGAGTGAGCGCGAGTCGGCTTCATCGTAAATGGTGAAGTCGGCATTATAGCCCACCGACGCTGCCTCTACCCTGAGGATATGCGAGAATACTGAATGGAAAGTACCCATCTGCAGATATCGTGCACGTTCGTTGCCCACCAGTTGCCCAATACGAGCCTTCATCTCGCTGGCTGCCTTGTTGGTAAAGGTAAGTGCCAGGATATTCCAAGGCTTGAGGTCGTAATGTGCCAGCAGCCACGCAATCTTGTAGGTCAGCACGCGGGTCTTCCCCGAACCGGCACCAGCAATCACCAGTTGTGGACCGTCACAATAGGTCACGGCTTCACGCTGGTTATCGTTGAGCTGGTCGAGAAGCTCTTGTTCTGTTTGCATCATTTTCTTTATTTATTCAAAAAGCAGAGGAAAAGGTGGCCTTCACTTTTCCTCTGCGTCATCAATGTTATTTATAGGTTCCTCCCACAGCAGTACGGGGATCGTAGTCTTCGCCTTCCTTTGGAAACGAGGGAATGAACCTCATGTTGGCTTGTATCTGACGTTGCCTTAGGCGCATATATCCGCTCGGATTCTTCGATGAGAACCTGCGCGGATTGGGCAGCGTAGCGGCAATGAGCGCACAGTCGCCCCTTGTCAGGTCGGCCGCTGTCTTGCCGAAGTTGTATTTGGCACAGGCATCCACACCATAGATGCCGTCGCCCATCTCGATGGAGTTGAGATACACCTCCATAATGCGCTGCTTGCTCCAGCAAATCTCGATGAGTGCGGTAAAATATACCTCAAAGCCCTTGCGCACCCATGATCGTCCTGGCCACAGAAACACGTTCTTGGCCGTTTGCTGCGATATGGTACTGGCTCCGTATTTCTTTCCCCCCTTACCCTTGATGTTCCGTTTGGCCGCATTTCCTATAGCATCGAAGTCGAAGCCATGATGCAAGAGAAACCTGGAGTCTTCGCTGGCCATCACCGCCACAGGCATGTGGCGTGAGATGTCCTCAATGGGTACCCAATGGTGGTGCATGGTGAGGCTACCGTTCTCGATGCACCTGATGACCATCAACGGAGTGATATATACTGGTACGAAACGCAAGAAGACTACGGCCAGGATAGTTGAGGCAAAGAAGATGCTCACCACCCACCTGATGGTTTTCCTAATGATTTTCATGCCAAAAGGGGGATGCAAGCTCTTGTATGGAGCCCGCATCCCCGTTCCTGATTTTCTAAATGTCGTTATGCTTACTTCAAGGTGCCGGCGTTGGCAGCATCTACCATGGCCTGCGAGGCATAGAGGAACACCTCCACACGGCGGTTGGCCTGCGACACTGTCTTGTTCTCAATCTCATCCTGGCTGCCCTTACCCACGACGTTCTGCAGCTGTGAACCGCTCACGCCACACGAGGTGAGGTAGTCGGCCACGCTCTGGGCACGCTTCTGGCTCAAGGGAAGATTGATACCATCACCACCCGAACGATCGGTATAGCCGTAGATGTCTACATGGCAGTCGCTGTTGTTCTTCAATACCGAAGAGAACTTGGCCAGGTCGGCTTTGCTGTTGGCGTTGAGCGTCGACTTGTTGGTGGCAAAGAGAATACCTGAGTCGAAAGTCACCTTAACGGCCTTCAGACCGTTGGCATCGGTCACCTCTTCTACCTTGGCGTTCTGCACCTGTGCAGCCTCTGCGGCCACCTTGTCCATATGACGCCCGATGATGGCACCCGTGCCCGCACCTACTGCACCACCGATGGCAGCACCAACAGCAGTGTTACCTGCAATCTTACCCACGATAGCTCCCAGAGCTGCTCCAGCACCAGTACCAATGAGCGCACCCGTGCCCTGCTTGGTGGCACAACCCACAAAAGAACCTGACAATGTGAGGAAGCAGAGCCCCACGGTAGCAACTTTAAAATTTTTCATCTTTCTACTATTTATTTTATCCATTTAAACTATTGCAAAGATAACTCTTTTTTTTAAGAAGGATAAGAACTTATCCAACTTTTTTTTAGTAACTTTGCGGCAAATTTACAGAATCCTGCAGCATTGCCCAAGGGAAAAGGCCTATACCAGAATAGGAAATTCCCTACAGTGCCGTCAATTCAAAGAAAAACGAATAAAAACAAATAAGAATAAGACATCAGATGGCTAAAGAACTGAAAGACTTAACCAAGCGTGCTGACAATTACAGCCAGTGGTACAACGACTTGGTGATGAAAGCCGACCTCGCGGAGACCTCTCCCGTGCGCGGTTGTATGATTATCAAACCCTATGGCTATGCCATCTGGGAAAAGATGCAGGCCGTGCTCGACCGGATGTTTAAGGCAACGGGCGTGCAGAACGCCTACTTCCCCCTGCTCATCCCCAAGAGCTTCTTTGCCAAAGAAGCCGAGCATGTGGCAGGCTTTGCCAAAGAGAGTGCTGTGGTGACCCACTATCGCCTCAAGGCCACGCCCGACGGAAAGGGTATCATGGTAGACCCAGATGCCAAACTCGAAGAGGAGCTCATCATCCGCCCCACTTCAGAGACCATGATCTGGAATACCTATAAAAACTGGATCCACTCCTACCGCGACCTGCCCATCCTCTGCAACCAGTGGTGCAATGTGATGCGCTGGGAGATGCGCACCCGTCCGTTCCTCCGCACCTCGGAGTTCCTGTGGCAGGAAGGACACACCGCCCACGCCACCGAGCAAGAGGCACAGGAAGAGGCCCGCAAGATGCTTGGCGTGTATGCCGACTTCGTAGAAAACTGGATGGGCGTGCCTGTGGTGCAGGGCGTGAAGAGCGAGACCGAGCGCTTTGCCGGCGCCCTCGACACCTACACCATCGAGGCCATGATGCAGGACGGCAAGGCCCTGCAGAGCGGTACCAGCCACTTCCTAGGCCAGAACTTCGCCAAAAGCTTCGATGTGACTTTCCTCAACAAGGAAAACAAACCCGAATATGTATGGGCCACCAGTTGGGGCGTATCTACCCGACTCATGGGTGCCCTCATCATGGTACATTCTGACGACAACGGACTCGTGCTGCCCCCGAAGCTCGCACCCATCCAGGTGGTCATCATCCCTATCAACAAAAACGACGAACAGCTGGCTGCCATCAGCGCCAAGATGAAACCTGTCATCGATAGGTTCAACGAACTCGGCATCAGCGTGAAGTATGATGATTCCGATAACAAACGTCCGGGATTCAAATTTGCCGACTATGAGCTCAAGGGCGTGCCCGTGAGACTGGTGATGGGTGGACGCGACCTGGAGAACAACACCATTGAGGTGATGCGCCGCGACACGCTGGAGAAAGAAAATGTGTCGTTCGAAGGCATTGTAGAGCGCGTGCAGCACATGCTCGAGGATATTCAGAAGAATATCTTTGAGAAAGCCCGCAAATATCGCGACGAGCATATCTTCGAATGTGACAACTACGAGGAGTTCAAGGAGCGCATCAAGGACGGCGGATTCTATCTCTGCCACTGGGATGGCACTGCCGAGACCGAGGCCAAGATCAAGGAAGACACACAGGCTACCATACGCTGCGTGCCCTTCGACTGCGAGCAGACACCCGGCATAGACATGGTTAGCGGCAAGCCTGCAAAATACAGGGTCATCATTGCGCGATCTTATTAAAAGCAGCACAAGCCCCATCGCCACACCACAACATATCCCGATAATCACCAGTTTAAAGTGCATCGGCAACTATTAATTCAGGTGAGGATTCGACAATAACCGGAATCCCCGGGGAGCGGTCATCCACTCCTCAGGGATTCTGTGTGTTGGTGCGATCCAAAAAGGGAAAGCATTAATGTTTTACATATCATCATGAAGAAAGAACTTAATAAGAGGTATCTCATTCCCGCAGCCATCTGTCTGCTACTGCTGGCCGGAATAGGTTATTATTACTTCTTTACATCGTTTACCGGTAAGAGCGAGACCAGCTATGTCTATATCGACGACAACGACAACTACGACTCGCTGGTCACCAAGCTGCGCCCCATGGCCAACACGCACAGCTTCCACGCCTTTTGCGTGCTGGCCCGCCACAGTAACCTCACCAAGCGAGTGCATACGGGCCGATATGCCATTGCGCCCTCCACGGGTGCCTTCGTGCTGTTCCGACATATCAAGGGCGGCATTCAGACACCGGTCAACCTCACTGTACCCAGTGTGCGAACCATGCAAGACATGGCCCAGGCCCTGAGCACCAAGCTCATGGTCGACAGCACCACGCTGGCCAAGGCCTTTACCGACCCTGCCCTCTGCCGCAAATACGGTTACGACACCACTACCATTGCCGCACTATTCATCCCCAACACCTATGACGTCTATTGGAATGTGTCGCCCGAGGCACTGATGGAGCGTATGAAAAAAGAGAATAGCAAGTTCTGGGACGACGACCGTATGGCCAAGGCCAAGCAACTCAAACTCACAACGGTGGAGGTCACTACCCTGGCCAGCATCGTCGACGAGGAGACTGCCAACGACAGCGAGAAACCAATGATCGCCGGCATGTACTACAACAGGCTGATGCTTCGCGATGCCGAGTACCCAGCGGGAATGCCACTTCAAGCCGATCCTACCATCAAATTTGCATGGAAACAGTTTGCCCTGAAGCGTATCTACAACAACCTGCTGCACATCAACAGTCCCTACAACACCTACCGCTTCCCTGGACTGCCACCGGGCCCTATCCGTGTACCGTCTATCGCAGGCATCGACGCCGTGCTCAACATGGTGCACCACAACTACCTCTACATGTGCGCCAAAGAAGACTTCAGCGGTACCCACAACTTTGCTGTCACCTACGAGGAACACATGGCCAACGCCCGCCGCTATGCTGCAGCATTGAACCAGCATGGAATCAAGTAAACGACGCGGGACCATTAAAACAACAACAACCCATGAAGGTGCTTTCCACAAGCAGACTTCATGGGGTGTTGTTTTTGAGGAAGAAGGGCTGCAGTTCCTGACTCCTTCATCTTATATCATGCTTCGGACACCTTTGTCCGGAGGCTCCGGACAGCTTGCCCGGGATAGTCGGACACGTTGCCCGGGATAGCCGGGCGGCTAGCCCGGTGCAGTTGCCTGCATGTGTAATAGAGTAGATGTGGGGATTTCTCCCCAGCACCTCTCATTGCACCGTACGTACGGGTCTCGTATACGGCGCTACATACATATAGGAGTACGCAAACTCTGATACAAAGCATAAGGGTCGACCAAGCCAGGTCGGCTCTTG
>JBHAFS010000077.1:0-10326 GCA_041856205.1 Prevotella sp. | reverse complement strand
TCATTTTAGCGGGAACTCATCGCAGAATATCTTGTCAGACCCGCAGGCGGGTCTCATAGGAGAATATCATTTACCTATACAGAGTCAAGCAATTATTCGCCTGAAACTAATGGTTAAAAACACAAATTTATTAACTGAGCCCTTGTAGTGCCAGCGCACCTTGCTGCCATCCACGTCGACGATGAGATAGCCGTTGGGCGTGCCGTCCTGGGCTACCTGCCCCGCCCACCAAGCCCCGCAGGCCGTGCCCACGTTGTGCTGGTAGAGGTGGTCGTTCATCACCACATTCTGATGAAAGTGCGTATGTCCGCAGAACACGTGCACCACATAGTTGTTGAGCACCGCGGCCAGTCGGTCGGCGCCGGCCATGTTGCCGGCCCTCGACACCTTGTTCCATGCCGGTGCGTGCATGTTGAGAAACACAGTCGAGCCCTTGGGCACATAGCTCAGGTCACGTTCCAGCCATGCCAGCTGTCGGTCGCTCATGGCCTCGGCGTAGCTCCACTTGCCCCGGTAGTCGATATTCTTCATCGTCACCACATGCACCTTGCCTATGTTGAACGAATAGTCGGTCGGCCCGAAAGTCGCCTCATAGTTCATCTCTGCATAGCCCGCCCCGTGGTCGCCACCATGGTCACGGTCGGCAAACCTATGGTTCATATCGTGGTTGCCTATGGTCTGAAACACCGTCATGCCCATCTCGCGGCATGAGGCGGCATAGACGTCGAAGAGTTGTTGCTGATCAAAAACGAGGTCACCGAGCGTCACGCCGATGACCTCGCCCACGGGGATGTAGAAACGGGCCAGTCCACCGTCGCTGGGCAGCTGATAGTCGGCGGGCGTAGAGATGGCCACAAACTTGCTGTCCACGCTGTCGGTGGTCAGTGTCCAGCGGCCGTCGGTGTCGGTGGTGGTGAAGTTCACACCGTCGTTGACCACCACGCCCGCGATGCCCTCGCCATAGTCGTTGACCACACGTCCTGTGAGGGTGAAGACATGGTGTGAGGTCACAAACAGATTGCTGATGAGCAACAGAAACAAGGTGAATAAAACATTCTTCATATCACTTATTTTGGGTTCAACATGCTCGTCGTCAGACCGGAGACCGCCGTCCGCTCAATCCACGGCAAAGGTAGCCCACCCATGTTGTAAAGGTGTGATAACAAGGTTTCATTTCTGCTTAGAAATGATAAAAGAGCAGTGACAGAGAGATAAGGCGGCCACCGCCTCCCCCACCCTTCCGCAAGATGGTATGGCGGGGTAAAAAAACAGCAAGTGATGAAACTCGAGCAGTTTCATCACTTGTTGTTGAATGTCATCGCCTGTCATCGTGCGCTCACGCCCCCAGCCATATCCTGGCCTTAGGCAGATGGCTCAGGAGCCACACCACGAGGATGGTGGTGAAGAAGGTGGCGAGGGCGATGACGGGCACCTTGATCCACACCTCGCTCCACAAGGGGTCGAGGAGGTCGTGATAGAAGTTGAGCACCATGATGTGCGCCAGATAGATGCCATAGCTGATGACCGAGGTGGTGACCACGGCCTTGCCCATCCATCCGCGGCCCGTGAGGTTGAGGTGCTTCACAAGGCCGAAGATGCCAAGGGTCATCATCGCTACGTTCACCGAGCAGAAGTCCCAGAAGAGCTCCAGCGGGAGTGCCATCCGGCAGGTGGCAATGCGACTGTTGAATCCCCACACCGAGATGAGGTAACCCGCCACGAGCAGCACCACGGAGGGCAGCAGGGGCGGCGTGCCGTAACGGCGCAGGTAATGGCCCAGCACCAGATAGCCCGCGAAACCGGTGTAGTAGTAGAGCAGCGGCGAGGCATTCCAGCCACACTCGCCCAGCACCGCGGGGAAGATCTCGTGGACATAGATCACCAGCGAGGCCACCACCCAGAGGGCCAGATAGCCCTGCAGCTCGCGCTTGCTGCACTGCCGGAGCCACGGCGAGAGGATGGGCACGAGGAGATAGAGGCCGATGAGCATATAGACATACCACAGGTGCCCCACTTCCACACCCCAGTTCACGGGGATGGAGGCGATGTGGCGCAGACAGTCGGCCCACGACTGGTCGGCATACAGCACATAGTACACGGCGTAGGCCACGCACCAGAACAGGAAAGGCCACAGCACACGCGTGAACCGCTTGCGGAAGAAGGTGGAAGTGGTGTCGGGCGTGGGCAGCAGGAAATAACCCGAGATAACCACAAACAGCGGCACACAGAGGCGCGACAGGCTGTTGATCCAACCGATGGTATAGGTACTGGCTGCCTGCACGGTGTATTGTCCGTCGGCAATGTAATAAAACTCGCTCGCATGCTGCCAGATCACGAGCAGACAGGCAAGCACACGGAGCACATCGAGCGAATAGTCTCTTTCTTTCATTGCTAAGGTCAGTAATATTGGTTTGAGTTGCAAAAATACTGAAAAACATCCAGACTCTTGCGACCACCTCGAAAAAACGGCACTGTCCATGCTACATTTTTTTCACCTTATGCGTTTTATTGCACTCATCGCGAGATAGCCTTCTCCGCGTGCTTCTCCCCTCGCCGCTTGCCCCCTGACTCACAGTGAGGATTGGGCTGGGTCTTCATATTCTTGCGATGGAATGATGATTTCAATAAGAAGCTTTGGAGTACTCCTATATTTTATGTATTTTTGCACCAAATAGAATCGCCTTGGAGGGGCACAAAACAAAAGAGAATAAAGTAATCATGAATAATATACTAATAAGTAATATTGCACAATATGTTGAACAGCATATTGGCGAATTTCATTCTGCTCGAATTGCAAAGTTACAAAAAATAAATCTTAAAGAGTTGTTGTCACGCAAGAATCCTTACATGTTTAAGGCTAAGGACATAGTTACTGCCGCTCAGATGGTAGAAAACCTTGCACTTGCCTACATGTCCTCAGCAGAAGAAAGCATCTTTGGCAATTGGATGGAAGGGTTAGCTCACTTTGTTGCAGAGACTGTTTATAAGGGTTACAAATCCTCGGCAGAAGGAATCGACCTGGAGTTTGACAAGGAAGGTGTCCACTATTTCGTATCTGTCAAGTCAGGACCGGCTTGGAGCAATTCTACTTCATTGAAGAAGCAAAAGGAACAATTTGTTAAGGCTGTAAAGGTATTCAATACAAGTCGTAAAACAGTACCGACAATGTGTATTGAGGGATGCTGTTATGGCAATGATAACAAAGGTTACAACGACAGTACACATCAAAAGTTTTGTGGAGAGAAATTTTGGGCACTTATTTCTGGTGAGCCAACACTTTTTGTGGATATCATCGAACCACTTGGTTACAAGGCCAAAGAGAAAAATGAAGAATATTTCAAAGCGTATGGGCGCATGATCAACATATTCACTCATGAGTTCATCAAAGACTATTGCAATGTGGATGGAGACATTGAGTGGGAAAAGATAGTACGTATGAATGCGGCCATCAAACAACATAAAGCTTAGTTCAGCATTAGTCTTGTCATTTTCCTTTTCATACGACGCTGGCTCTAAAAAGTAGTTGTCGGGCTATTTTCTCGGTCATCACAAGATGAATAGACAGGATGATGAATAAATGTTCTTAACAAAGAATCCGTTTGTTGCAAGAAGTGTTCCATTAAAAAAGCCCGGTAAGCATTACAATGTAAGAATATATAAGGAACACCTTGGCATTGAGCGCCGGATTTAACATCGACACTTTAAGATAATATATGGCACTTTTTTCATTTATAGATCTCTTCGCTGGTATTGGCGGTTTCCGTCTCGCCCTTGAAAGTTTGGGCGGCACTTGTTTTGGCTTTAGTGAAATTGCACCTGATGCTATCAACACATATTGTCGCAACTTCAAAGAAGACGAAAGTGCCAACCTTGGTGATATTACCAAGCTGAAAACTCTACCGAACCATGATTTTATGACCGCAGGTGTACCCTGTCAAAGCTGGTCAATAGCTGGTAAGAATCTAGGCTTTGATGATGATCGTGGCCAGTTGTGGAACGACACACTGTATCTACTCAACAAAGTACAGCCCAAGGCTTTCATCTTTGAGAATGTAAAGGGACTGTCAGATCCACGCAATGCAGAGGCCCTCAATTATATTCTTGAACGTATAGCCCAAGCTGGGTATCATGCCCAAACACATGTTCTCAATGCCTACGACTATGGAGTGCCACAGACACGTGTGCGCATCTATATTATCGGTTTCAAGGAAAAGAAGTACCTTGATAAATTGATGCTTGCCAAACCTTTTCCAGGCCAGGTACAATTAAGTGATGTGCTCGATGGATGTGATAAAAAGGAAAAACGTCAGTTAAATCAAAACAATGCAAGATGGAGTCTTTCATGCAACGAGAAAGGATTCAACGACTATTTTCTGTTTAACGACCTCCGTAACGGCAGCACTACCATTCACTCTTGGGATATTCAAGAAACCACCGATCGTGAAAAAAACATTTGCTACCTTCTGCTTAAAAATCGCAGGAAAGATAAATATGGAGAGTTGGATGGCAATCCCCTTAATCTGAGTCATTTCCAAGAACTGGACCATACGATAACGAGGATCGAGTTAGAACGACTTGTAGAAAAAGGGATTTTAAAGCATGTTTCATATCTTTACGAAATTTGTGGCAATACAGACACTTTGTCTGAAGATGCCCGATGGGCATTGTCACAATCAAAAAATGGTATGATTAACTTCGACCATTTAAAGTCGAGTAAGGAACTAAAAAAAAGAAAACTGAACGCTTCAGATCTACTGACATCCCTTGAGGTGATGGGAGTTGTCAGATGTGTCGAAATTCGGTACGACTTTAAAAATACAAAGATAAGCACAGGTCTGGCTGGTGTAAATCGTATATTTCTGCCTTCAAGCAAAATATATCCGACACTGGTTGCGAGTGATACAAACGACTATTTGACAACAGAGAGCATCAATGCAGACAGCATAGAGGAACTACGTACTAAATTCATGAACAATATCTATAAAACAGGAAAATATCGCCGAATCACAAAGCAAGAAGCATGTCGAATTCAAGGTTTTCCTGCGGACTTTATTCTTCCTCCAACCCGCGCAAGATGGATGAAACTGATTGGCAACAGCGTTGCTGTGCCTGTTATCAAAATGCTTGCGACCGCGGTAGTAAATACAGGGGTGTTTGACGGACAAGAAAAGATTGGTGTAAAAACTAAAAACAAGACGATACAACTCGATTTATTTTCACTTTTCAACAAGTACGGTGAAAATCCAATTACCCAAAACGAAGCAGTGCATGATGACACGTAAATTGTTTATGGTGACAAGACAACTGAACCGCTGGCAATCGACAAGACAAAGAACGTACTAGTATCGCTTGTAAAAAGGGACTATGAGAAAATGTTTCTCGACAGATCGGCTACTATCTACTACACGGGTAAGAAGTTTCCCACTACAATCGCACTCAATAAACTCTATTACTTTATGCCATACATCAAGGGAAAGGGAGTGCGCGACCTATGGATGATAAAGATTGCTCGAATCGGCTACCGCAAGGAAGCAACATGAGAGGAGGACAAGAACGTTCTGCGATTGGTATTTGAGATAGAATATGTTGACCAGCTCTTTGATGAATACAGACCCATTGAGTTGAAAATATGGCGAACATTTACAGATACGAGCATTGAAGAACTATATTCCAAATCGTAGGTTTACTATGCGGTTCAGCCACGAGTCCTGATACAATGAACAAGACTATTCGTAATCGACTGACTTTGCACTAAAACAAAGGTCAGTCGATTTCTTTAATCTCTAAGATGATGATCAAAAAAACGAACGAAGACTTGGGCTACCACAACAGCCTGGTCACCTGTCGTACATCTATGAGAAACTATTTGTCCAACCTATGGCCCAGTATCCAGTCCAGCCGCTATTACAATACCCCATCTGTCGGGTGAGAACCGGTGAAAACGTGGTTCATCACATTGGCCGGAGGGCGCTGGTTGTCGAGCTCGTTCTTCATAAAGTCCATGTAGGGTGCCACATGCTCAAAGAACCGCAGGTAGCCCTTGCAGAGATAGTTCAGGCCGGGATTGCCATATTTGTCTCTGATGAACCTGTTTTTCGGACACTCACCGTGACACGCAAACAGGAACCTGCACTCCTTGCACTGCTGGGGCAACAGCTCGTGCTTCATCCTTGCGAATGATTTCTGCCGCGGGCTGTTCATCATCTCGAAGATGGTCTGCGTGTGCAGGTTGCCCAGTCTGTGCTCAGGATAGACAAAGTGGTCGCACGAATAGACGTCGCCGTTGAATTCCATCACCCCCGCATGGCCACACTCCTTGGCCATGGTACACACGCCCGGTGCCTGCCCCACCCAGTTGGCCAGCGTGGCATCGAACAACTGGATGAAATAGTCGCCCACATCATGATGCACCCACTCGTCGAAGATGGTGCAAAGAAAATCGCCCCACTGTTCGGCCGTGACCGAGAAGTCGGTCAGCTCGCCACCCTCCTGCATGCCCGGCGCCAGCGTCAGCCGGTCGGGACGCTGCACCATACGCTCCACCACGGGCGTGAACTGAATGTAATGACACCCGATATCCTTGAAGAAATGATAGAAGTCGAGGGGATAGTCGGCATTGAAGTCGTTGACCACGGCCAGTGCGTTCCACTCCACGCCGTGCTTGTTCAGCAATTTGATGCCCTCCATCACCTTGCGAAAGGTGGGGCGGCCGGTGGCCGTCTTGCGGTATTCGTCGTGAAACTCCTGCGGCCCGTCGATGGAGACCCCCACCAGGAAATTGTTGGCCTTGAAAAATTCACACCACTCATCGGTGAGCAGCGTGCCGTTGGTCTGGATGCAGTTGTCAATCTGCCTGCCGCGGCCGTAGATGCGCTGCAGCTCCAGGGCACGCCTGTAGAACGCGATCGGGCGCATCAGCGTCTCGCCGCCATGCCAGGTGAAGAGCACCTGCGGCGTGGTCTGGGCCGCGATGTAATCTTTGACAAACTTTTCGAGCAACTCACTGCTGATGACATGATTCTTCTGCTCTTGATAGAGCTTGTTCTTCTCCAGATAATAGCAGTACTTGCACCGCAGGTTGCAAAGCGAGCCGGCGGGCTTGAGCATGATATACAACGGGTGTGCAAAAGGGCTGATGGTTGCCATATCGTTCAGTTTATTTCGTTTCGATGTTACAAAGATATAAATTAATGTGTAATATGAAATATAACGCTCCAAAAAATTATAACGCCTCAATATTCGCTTGTTGAGATTTTAACACCCAGTACATTACACAGGCATTACTCCGGACAAGGTGTCCGGCTATCCCGGGCGGCGTGTCCGGCTATCCCGGGCAACGGGTCCGGGATAGCCGGGCAATGCGTACCAGTGTCATGTTGTAATGTACTCGGATTGGTTGAGTGCCTTCGTTGTTAAATTGTTGATCGGTTGACACTATTAACACAGTCCATCAATAAACCAACAAAACAGCCCACCAACAAATCCAGCCCACCAACAAAACCAACCCACCGACAAACAAACCCACCGACAAACAAACCCACCGACAAACAAACCCACCGACAAACAAAAACGTGGGGCAACAGATATTTGGAGTGACGGGATAGGCAGGTCGTGAAAAGTCGTGAAAAGTCGATGCGAGGGCATCGGATGACGGGATGTGTTGTTGCAACGACTTTCCTCGACACTGCACGACTTTTGGAGTGTCGGGGTTGGCAGGTCGTGAAATGTCGTGAAAAGTCGATGCGAGGGCATCGGATGACGGGATGTGTTGTTGCAACGACTTTCCTCGACACTGCACGACTTTTGGAGTGACGGGATAGGCAGGTCGTGAAAAGTCGATGCGAGGGCATCGGATGATGGGATGTGTTGCAACGACTTTCCTCGACACTGCACGACTTGTTGCGAAGATTACAGGCTATATTCATCCTCGATATCATCACTCCAAATATCGGAAAACCAAAAAACGTTACAAGGAGATGTTTGTGACATCAACCTTGTAACGTAAATCAGGGGGGCTTTGGCTTAGCTGTTTAGACGCCTGATGAGTCCACGCCTTTGTCAGAGTGGGAGTTCATCGACACGCCTGACCAGGCAATTCATTTTTCAGCCAACGGCCAAACTATACTTTTAAAATTTAAGCATCATTCAGCTACGGTGGAAGAGACGTTCTGCTTCTCGTAGTAGGCCTTGTAGTCGTCGCCACCATACTTCAGGCCGAGGTCCTCACCGGCGATGCCGTCGCACACACCCTTGTAGGCCCACTTGCGCAGATAGTTGGCATCGTAGAGGTTGGGCACGTCGCCGTTGAGCCAGTATTCGTGCTCGTCGGGATTGTCGGACAGCGACCAGATGGTGATACCGCTCTGCTGTGCGGCGGGAATGTTCTCCTTGTAGCTCTCGAAGATCATCTGGTAGCAGTCGCTCTGGCACTTATACTGTGCTGCCGACGGACTGCCCGTGCCGAGCTTGACGTCGAGCTCGGTGACACGCACCAGCTTGCCCGTGGCGGCCATGGTCTTGAACATCGCGTCGACGCGCGTCTTGAGCACCTTGATGAGCGAGTCGTTGGTGGCCACATCATCGGTGGCCGCCGAGAGGTCGAAGTGTACCTGCGAGCCCAGTCCGTCGACGATAGGCGCACCGTTGGCCTCATCGATGGCCTTGGCAAAGCTGATGAGTGCCGAGAGCTTGCCGGGGCTCACCTCAAGGTTGTAGTCGTTGACAAAGAGCTTGGTCTCGGCGGGCAGGTACTTGCGCGCCTTCTGGAAGGCCTGCACGGCATAGTCTTTGACGTAGTAACCCCAGTAGAAGCGGTTGCTGCCCCAGTTCAGATTCAGGCCGTCGGTCACGCTCTCGGTGGGTGCGCTGTCGTAGGTGGTATTGCCGTCGTCGTCGGTGGTCGACCCTCCGAAGGCTCCCTCGTCCACGCCGCGCACCTTGTTGCTGCCGTCGGTGATGGGCTCGTTGATGACATCATAGCCATAGGGCACCACCTGCTTCTCGGCGAGGTGGTCGGCCACGCCCTTGATCCATGCGTCCATGGCGTTGAGCAGTGCCGTGCGCTTCTCCTCGGCGGTCTTGAGGGTATAGGTGATGGTGGTGGCGCGACGCTTGGCAGCGCGTGTGTCGGCAAAGACAAACTGTTTGGCCCCAGCCGCCGAGCCTTGGTCTTTGGCCACGCCAAACTTGATGTTGTCGATCTGGTAGGTGCCGCCCACCTGGCCGAAGTTGATGAGGATGCGGTTCACATCGGCATAGCCCGGCGTGAAGGTCGCCTCGCAGAGCGTCCAGTCGGTACCCACGTTGAACGAGGTGTAGCCACCCTGTGAGCCGTAGGTCGTGCCGTTCTGGTATTGGAACTGCAGCGTGCCGGCAGCCGTGCTGCTCTTGGCCCAGAACTGTATCATATACTTCTTGGTGTTGTCGAGGTAGTCGCTGAAGGTATAGGCGTTCTGTGCCTCCCAGAAGTTGCCGTCCTTGGCGGTGAGCACCAGACCGTAGGAACCGTCCTTGCCCATGCCCTGCTGCACCTCGCCGCTCACCTTGCCCGAGCCCCATGAGCTCCAGCCGCCGGTGGTGCCGCCCTCGAAGTCGGAGGCGTCGCCGGTGAGGATGTTCTCCATCGGGTCGGCCTGCTTCTGGCCAAACTCCACGTTGTCGATCCAATACTCGGCCTTCACCTTTCCGAAGTTCAGGCAGAGGCGGTTCATGTTCTCCTGTGTGGGTGTGAACTCCAGCTCGTAGGTCTGCCATGCCGTGCCCACGTCGAAGCTGTGATAGCCCTCGCCGCTGTAGGTGGTGCTGTTTTGCACGGCAAACTGTATGACGCCTGCGGCCACCGAACTCCTGGCCTTGAAGCGCAGGGTATAGGTGGTGCCCACGGCGAGTGCGGGGTCGAGGTCCTGGCAGAACTGTGCCGAATACTCGCTGGCATCGCTGGGGTTGGTGAGGTGCGCGCATCCCGAGCCGCCCTCGCCGCCCGTGGCACTCCACTCGCGGGTGGAGCCGTTGCCCCATCCTATCCAGCTGCTGAGGTCGGCATCGAACGAGCCGTTCTTGAGAATGCTGGCGATGTCGCCATCGGTACTGATGACCATCGTCGGTGCGATGAGACTCTTGAGGTAGGTCTGCTGCTGTTGCTGGTACCAGATGAAGGTGTGCCCGTAGAGCTTCATGTCGGAGGGCATGTTGGCGAACATCTCGTCGATGGTGGCAAAGTTGAGCGCTCCGCTGTTGCCCACGAGGGCATCCATCTTCATGGCGTTGCCCGTGGTGAAGAGCTGGAAGTTCTCGTCGCAGAGCGTCTTGTAGGCCGTGGCGTCCTTG
>JBHAFS010000076.1:0-44028 GCA_041856205.1 Prevotella sp. | reverse complement strand
TAGCCGGCTATCAGGTGACTTCCCGCATCGACCGCCGTCTGAACGTTATATCCAACGCAAAAGCCCTCGCTGGTCTTCATCAGCCGCGAATCGTGGTCGGTTGTCGACAGCTGGCTTTCCCCCGAGGCTTCCAGACGGCTGCGGTAATCTTCGTAGAGGGTCTTGCGCTCCTTGCAGACATCGAGCTTGCGCTGCAGATCTTCCCTGGAAAGTTTGCGCCCTTGCTCGCAGTCACATGCGTCAAGATCCTCCATGTAGACGGCAATATGTTCGTCAAGGCGCCTGATGCGGTCGTCAAGCTTGTTCAGGGTGAAGTTGTTGTCCTTGGCATTCACGGCTTTGAACTTGCTTCCGTCAATGGAGATGTATGACTTCGAGAACAGCTTCATGCCCATGCAGAACTGGTTGAACGCCTTGAACACCCTGGCGACAGCCTCTTTGTTGTCCTTGCGGAAGTCGGAGATGGTACGGAAGTCCGGAGCAAGCTTGCCCAGAAGCCACATAACCTCGATGTTGCACTTGCACTCGCGCGCAAGTTTGCGTGAGGAGCGGAACTGATAGAAATAGCCGTAGATGTAGAGCTTGAGCAAATCACGCGGGTCATAGCCGGGAGACCCCGTCCCGGCAGGTATGCTGCGGAGGAATCCAAGTTCATCCATCTTGAGGCTGTCGACGAATGCGTCAAAGTGCCTGACCGGGGCATCTGACTCCACATATTCCTCTATGCAATCAGGGAATAACACTTTTTGCCTACGCTCTTCACCTTTTTTGTATGCCATATGCTTTAATTTGCCCTTAAATTACGAAAAAAGAATGAGAACACAAAGCAAATATTGTTAAACCACATGAAATGGAAAATCATCATTGCTGGTGCTGTGGGCTGGTCTGCTTGTACGGTTTTCGGACAGCCTCCCCCCCCAAAAAAGTCAAAAAAGCAAAAAACTGGAAAAACAAGGCCATCGGCCCGCTTTTCCAGCTTTTTGCTTTACCCCCTTTAGAGAGCTTTGTCGCAATAACTACCCAGGGGTTCTATTCCCACTCAATGGTCGAAGGCGGTTTTGAAGAGATGTCGTAACATACCCTGTTTACCCCCTTTACCTTGCGGATAATCTCATTCGACACATCAGCCATGAAGTCGTAGGGCAAGTGCGCCCAGTCAGCGGTCATCGCATCCATGGAAGTCACTGCACGCAACGCTACGGGATGTTCATAGGTACGCTCGTCACCCATCACTCCCACAGAACGGATCGTAGAGAGAAGCACGGTGCCAGCCTGCCACACGTGGTCGTAAAGGCTTGAGCCGTCGGGCATGGTATAGTTGTGCATCTTCTCAATATAGATGTCGTCTGCATCCTGCAAGATACGTACCTTCTCGCGGGTGATATCGCCCAAAATACGCACAGCAAGACCAGGGCCAGGGAATGGATGACGCTTGATGAGCCGCTCGGGCATCTTGAGTTCATAGCCCACACGTCGCACCTCGTCCTTGAACAGCCACTGCAAGGGTTCGCAAAGCTGTAGCTGCATCTCTTCTGGCAGTCCTCCCACATTATGATGACTTTTGATGGTCATGCCGGTAATGCTCAGACTCTCAATACGGTCAGGATAGATGGTGCCCTGCGCCAACCATTTGGCATCGGTAATTTTCTTTGCCTCGGCATTGAATACCTCCACAAAGTCTCGGCCAATGATCTTGCGTTTCTGTTCGGGGTCAGTGACACCTTCAAGATCCTTGAAGAACTTCTCACTGGCATCCACACCAATAACGTTGAGACCCAGACCTTTGTAAGCCTCCATGACCTTTGCAAACTCATTCTTGCGCAACATTCCATGGTCGACAAAGATACAAGTGAGGTTCTTGCCAATGGCTCTGTTGAGCAATGTGGCGCATACAGACGAGTCGACACCGCCCGACAGGCCCAAGATCACCCTATCGTTGCCCAGTTGAGCCTTCAGATCGGCAACCGTCGACTCCACAAAAGAGGCAGCGCTCCACTCCTGACGACTGCCGCAGATATCTACCACAAAATTGCGTAGCAATTGCGTTCCCTCGGTGCTGTGATATACCTCAGGATGGAACTGCACACACCACACCGGATCCTTGGTGCTGGCAAAGGCTGCATACTTCACATCAGCTGTCGAGCCTATCACCCGATAATCATTAGGGATAGCCGTGATTGTATCACCATGACTCATCCACACTTGCGAATTGGGGTGAAAACCTTTGAATAGTGGATTGGCTGTGTCAAACTGCTGGAGATTAGCCCTGCCATACTCACGGGTGCCGGCCTGCTCCACCTTTCCGCCATTCGAATAACTGATAAACTGTGCGCCGTAGCAGATACCCAGCACGGGATACTTACCGATCAGCTGGCTCAAATCCACCTTGAAAGCCTCCTTGTCGTGTACCGAGTACGGACTGCCGCTGAGGATCACACCGATCACCCCTGTGTCGTCTTTAGGAAACTTATTATAAGGTAGAATCTCGCAGAAGGTGTCCAGTTCGCGCACTCTGCGGCCAATAAGCTGAGTGGTCTGTGAACCGAAATCCAGAATAATAATCTTCTGTTGCATAATAAATGACTCTACTTATCCCCCACCCTGAAGTGAGGAAAATTGGGTTACTAATATTGTTGTTATGAATGATTCTCGAGCTGTATGACGAAGGCTTGAGCATCATCCAGCGTTTCAAGCTTACCGACATCCATCAGTTGCAAATCGTCTTTGGCATACCCGCAGATTGGCATCTTGGCACAGTTCTGCAGATAGAAATCCATGATGGGAAACTTCTCAGGGTAACCTACCATCAAAGGGAACAGACGAGGCGAAAAGGTATGAATGCCACTGAAGGCAAACATCCTGTAGTGTCCACAAAGCGTCATTGGTTCGTTGTTGACTGCCAATGGAAAGCTCAGTCCAGACAGTTCACGTTTGAGTTCGGGGTAAGGGGTCCTCACTTCTCCCGTCTCGACATTCACCCAGCCCACCAACAGCATTTGGTCGTTAAACAGCAGATAGCGTTTGGTCTTCCGCCAGCTCACGAGAAGATGGGCACCTGCAAGCAAATGAGGCACTCCGCAGTCACGGCACATTACTTTCTCGTCAAGACTATAGAAAGCAGAGAGATCTACGTTGCTTAGGATGTCGACATTATGAATGAGGATGGGGTATTTAGCATTGAACAAGGAGGCTGCCTTGCGTATGCCACCACCAGTATCGAGCAGTTGATTACGCTCGTCGCTAATCTTGATATTGAGCCCAAAATTGTGGTTTACGGCAAGATAATCAACAATTTGCTGTGGGAAATGATGCACATTTATCACCAAATGGGTGAATCCCGCATTGCGCAAGCGAAAAATGACTCGTTTGAGCAGCGGCTCCCCTCCCACCCTTACCATAGCCTTGGGCATTGTGTCAGTAAGTGGTTTCAGGCGGGTACCTAAGCCGGCTGCAAAGATCATGGCTTGCTTCATGACTGCAAAATTAGCGATTATTTCTTGTACGACAAAAGATTGCTATGAGTTTTTTGAACACGAATGATCTGTGCCTGCTAAAGTGACGACACTATCAGGCAGTCACTCGTATCCATTTATCGTGGAGAGACGCTGGCAGGGAATGTCTGCTCGATGCTTTGCTCGCGATGGCACACACGTACCTCCACACCGTAGTTGCGGTGTATATACTCGGCCAGATGTTGTGCGCTGTAAACGCTACGGTGTTGACCTCCTGTGCAGCCAAACGAGAACATTAAACTCGTAAAACCGCGCTGTATGTAACGCGCCACATGCTTGTCGGCAAGGGCGTAGACATGTTCGAGAAACTCGATAATCTCACCGTCATCTTCCAGGAAGCGAATGACTGGTTCATCCAGTCCAGTGAGTTGTTTGTATGGCTCATAGCGCCCAGGGTTGTGTGTACTTCGGCAATCGAACACATATCCACCACCATTGCCAGAAGGGTCTTCAGGAATACCTTTGCGGTAGGAAAAACTATAGACTCGTACCACGAGCGGCCCCTTGCCGTCGTACTTTGAGAAAGTAGCTGGACCGTCTAGTGGATGAGCAGGATATACATCATGCTCAGTTGTCTTATAACCATCCGACCGCTTGTGAATCTTCTCTGGCACGGGGGTAAACTGTGGCAAGCAGGTGAGCCGCTCCAGTACATCGCGCAGGTAGGGATAGGGAAGCACCTCCTCACGCAATTGCAGCAGATAGCGCAGGTTGTCGATAGCTGGGGGAATACTATCAATGAAATGCTGTTTATGCTCGAAATAGCCACGAAAACCGTAAGCGCCGAGCACTTGCAAGGTTCGGAAGAGCACAAACAGACTAAGACGCTCAGCAAAATGGCGCACGGTAGGCACTTCTATATATTGTTTCAGCGACTCATAATACACAGAGATGAGGTCGCGACGCAGCTTGAAAGGATATTTGGCCGAGGCTTGCCAGAGAAAAGAGGCAAGGTCATAATAATAAGGGCCCTTGCGGCCACCCTGAAAATCGATGAAGAACGGATTACCCTCGGCATCGAGCATGACATTACGCGCCTGGAAGTCGCGATACATGAAAGTCTCGCCCGGCTCTGACGTCAGGTCTTTGGCCAATCGCCTGAAGCTGGCCTCGAGTTTAATCTCATGAAAGTCGACCTCTGTGGCCTTTAGAAAACAATACTTGAAATAGTTTAGATCGAAGAGTACGCTGTCTTCGTTGAATTCTGGCTGTGGGTAGCAGTTTTTCCAATCAAGGCCTAATGCTCCACGTATCTGAATATTAGGCAGTTCTCGGATTGTGCGCATCAGCAGTTCTTTCTCTGCGAGATTATATCGGCCACCTGCCTCACGGCCACCCTTAATGGCATCAAATAGTGATGTGTTGCCAAGATCAGTTTGTAAGTAACACATTTCGTCATCGCTCACAGCCAGAACTTGGGGTACCGGGAGTTGGCGAAGGCAAAAATGCTGATCAAGGAAAACGAAAGCATGATTCTCATCTTTGCTGTTTCCTATAACGCCGATGACAGTCTTTCCTAGATGGTCGGTGAAACGATAATATTTGCGATTACTCCCTGCGCCGGGCAACTGTGCCACATGCGCTGGCTCTTCGCCGGTCCATTGCCGATAAAGTTGTATGAGTTGTTCCATGATGGGATGGGTAGTCAAGACTTTGCCCCTCGATAGGACGGTGTGAGGAATAGTGGGCCTCACATAGAAGCACACATCCACCAGCTCCAACAATGGGCATTTTACTGGTTCATTTTTTTTGTTGTGACTGTTGCTTGAGACGTTCCTCGTGCTCCTTGCGCATTTTCTCGAAGATCTGGTGTGTCTTTCGACGATACTCCCAATTGGCCAGCAAGCCGTCTATGACAAACAACATAAGCACAATACCAATCGACATCAGCAAAGACTTTGTGAGGTAGATTAGCCCCGCTGAAACAAACAAGAAGCCCAGCACCTTCTTCCAATCAAAATAATATTTAAATTTCATGATGCAAAGATAAGGTTTTTCGAAGAAACCTGGGGCTAAAAACCAAAAAAGATGATGCATATAAACGTTTACATCAACAAATGTCTAGGAAAGAAAAACACACACCATGTTAGAACAAAAAACCTCTTGCAATACGGATAATTGCAAGAGGTTGGATATCGGGAAAATCGATTCGATTTATTTGTTCAGCAACAGGTCGGTCTGCACGGCAACGGCAACAGTGGCACCCACCATCGGGTTGTTGCCCATGCCCAGGAAGCCCATCATCTCTACGTGGGCAGGCACAGAAGACGAACCGGCGAACTGAGCGTCAGAGTGCATACGGCCCAGCGTATCGGTCATACCGTATGAAGCAGGACCGGCGGCCATGTTGTCGGGATGCAGCGTGCGACCCGTACCACCGCCAGAGGCTACAGAGAAGTAGGGCTTGCCGGCGGCAACGCGTTCCTTCTTGTACGTTCCAGCAACGGGGTGCTGGAAACGTGTGGGGTTGGTAGAGTTACCGGTGATCGACACGTCTACGTTCTCCTTCCAGTTGATGGCTACGCCCTCGCGAACATCGTCGGCACCATAGCACTTCACCTTCAGACGGGCGGGGTTGTTGCCATAAGGAATCTCCTCCACCACATTGAGCTCAGAAGTATAGTAGTCGAACTTGGTCTTGACGTAGGTGAAACCATTCACGCGGCTGATGATCTGTGCGGCATCCTTGCCCAGACCATTGAGGATAACGCGGAGTGGCTTCTTGCGCACCTTGTTGGCCATCTCGGCAATCTTGATGGCTCCCTCGGCGGCAGCAAAGCTCTCGTGACCGGCGAGGAAGGCGAAGCACTCGGTCTCCTCGCGCAGCAGACGGGCAGCCAGGTTACCATGACCCTCGCCCACCTTGCGGTCCTCGGCTACAGAGCCAGGGATGCAGAAAGCCTGCAGGCCCACACCGATAGCCTCGGCGGCATCGGCAGCTGTCTTGGCACCACGCTTGATAGCGATGGCTGCGCCGGCAACGTATGCCCATTTGGCATTCTCGAAGCAGATACGCTGTGTGTCCTCACAAATCTGATAAGGATCAATACCCACCTTCTCACAAATCTCATTGGCCTCCTCGAGGTTCTTGATCCCCTCTGCCTGCAGAGCGGCGTTTACCTTCTCCTCACGGCGCTCCTGGCTCTCATATACAACTTTTCTAATCATATCGTTGGTCCTCCTTATTCTTTACGTGGGTCGATAGCTTTAACAATACCCTGGTCAGCGGTGGTACGGCCATAGCTGCCAGTGAACTTCTTCACAGCCTCGTTGGCATCCATGCCATTCTTGATGGCTTCCATCATCTTGCCGAGGTGTACATACTCATAACCGCAAACGAGGTCGTCCTTGTCGAGGAACATCTTGGTGATGTAACCCTCTGTGAGCTCGAGGTAACGTGTACCCTTGGCAACGGTGCCATAGAGTGTACCCGTCTGTGAGCGCAAGCCCTTGCCGAGGTCTTCCAGACCAGCACCAACGGCCAGGCCGTTCTCAGAGAAGGCGCTCTGGCTGCGTCCGTAGACAATCTGGAGGAACAGCTCGCGCATGGCAGTGTTGATGGCATCGCAAACGAGGTCGGTATTCAAGGCTTCGAGGATAGTCTTGCCAGGAAGGATCTCAGAGGCCATGGCAGCCGAGTGGGTCATACCTGTGCAACCGATGGTCTCTACAAGGCACTCGACGATGACACCATCCTTGATGTTCAAAGAGAGCTTGCAAGCGCCCTGCTGGGGAGCACACCAACCCACACCGTGGGTATAACCAGAAATGTCTGTGATCTCCTTTGCCTGAATCCATTTACCTTCTTCAGGGATTGGAGCTGGGCCATGGTAGGCGCCCTTCTTGACAACGCACATGTTGTCAACTTCCTTAGAATAAATAATCATATTCGCTAAAATTGTTAAATATGTAAGTGAAAATACCTTTCCTCTAGCCTAAAATGATGATGCAAAAGTACAAAAAGATAGCAGAAATACCCAGATGTAGGTATGTCTTTAAGCTATTTTAATAGAATGTTGTTAACTGAAGTTTGCAATCAAGGCTTTTTAGGCCTTGACGCACCCTTGCCGGCCTCAGGCGCCGATATAGTTCATCAGAAACTCCACAGCCCCATTGACACCAAAGCCCGACACATCGAGAGAGAGGTCATAGTTGCGCACATCATACCAGTCGCAGCCCGTGTAGGTCTTGGTATAAATCTCTCGGGTATAGTCGTTGTCCTCAATCATGATGCGTGCCTTTACCTCGTCGACGTGATAACGGTCCATGATTCTCCGAATACGGATGTCCAGCGGAGAATGCAAGAATATTTTAAGGCTGTTGGTATGATGTTTGAACACATGGAAGCCACTTCGGCCAATGACGACGCACGACTCCTCTTCTGCGATATCACGCATGGCCTTGGCCTGCGCATAGTAAAGCTGCCGGGATGTTATATCTCTCGGATTTACAGCATACTCGTTCACACTGATAAAGTTCTGGTAGAATTTTGAGAAGTCTTCCCACCAAGAGGGTCTGCGCTGTTCGAGCTCCTCGGCTTCGCGCTCGGTGAGGTTAAACTTCTCGGCCACAGCACGCAGAATCTGTTTGTCGATAAGTTTCACGTCCAGCCGATGGGCCAACTCCATACCAATCTCATGACCACCCGTACCGAACTGACGGTTAATGGTGATGACAAAATGTTCATTCAGATTCATAGCAGTAATTATTTTAGTTAAACAATCGTGGTAATCTCTTACTGTTCACCTTCGCAAATATACATTTTTTAAATAAACATTGCAAGTATTCAAGTAGAAAATATTATCTTTGCAAGCAAATAATTCTAAATTCTTTAGTACATGAGACTTACTGGCAGACGAGAGAGCAACAACGTAGAAGACCGCCGCGGCATGGGTGGTGCGGCCAAGGCCGGCATTGGCGGCATCATTGTCATCGCCCTTTTCACCCTTCTCTCAGGGGGCAACCTGGGCGATGTGATTTCTAATGTGGCCCAGTCGGGGGCTATGTCACCCTCATCGGATGCTACCTCACAGCAGACCGAGCAAAAATTTACCCAGGAGGAACAAGAACTGGCCAAGTTCTCTCGGCAAATCCTTGCCGGCACCGAGGATGTGTGGACCAAGGAGTTCCAGAAGATGGGACGTACTTATACGCCCCCTACCCTGGTGCTCTTCACCTCATCGGTACAGAGTGCATGCGGAGGAGCCACCTCGGAGGTAGGCCCGTTTTATTGCTCGGCCGACCAGAAGCTATACATCGACCTGAGCTTCTTCTCCACCATGAAGAAGTCGCTTGGCGCCGACGGCGACTTCGCCTATGCCTATGTCATCGCCCATGAGGTGGGCCATCATGTTGAGTACCTGCTGGGCATCTTGGACAAAGCCCACCAGCAAATGAACGGCATGAGCAAGGCCGACGCCAATAAGATCAGCGTCAGGCTGGAACTGCTGGCCGACTACTATGCCGGCGTATGGGCGCATTACGATAACGAGGAATACCAGAGCCTGGAGGACGGCGACATCGAGGAGGCCATACGCTGCGCAGAAGTCATTGGCGACAACTACCTGCAGGAGAAAGCACGTGGCTATTCGCAGCCCGAGAGCTTTACCCACGGCACATCCAAGCAACGCATGAAATGGCTCAAACTAGGCATCCAGACCGGCGATATGAATGTCACGACTTTCGACAAGTCGGATGCCGAACTGTAATATCGTGTCCGGTCTGAGCCGCAGGGGCTTGTATCCTGAGCCACAGGCCGGACTGACCATAGGTGTCGCACGATGGTGTGCTGACACACAACAACAGAAAAGCAGAGAACAATGAGAAAACAAATCGTCGCAGGGTGCTTGCTGGCACTCTGCTTTAATTTTAGCGCAATGGCAGCCAAGGAGAAAACCGTAGAACTGAGGATCATCGAGACAACAGACGTGCATGGCGCCTTCTTCCCTTACGATTTCATCAACCGGAAACCGAGAGCCGGATCACTGGCAAGGGTGAGCAGCTACGTCGGACGGATGCGTGAGAAATATGGCAAGAATGTCATACTGCTCGAAAACGGTGACATCCTTCAAGGACAACCCGTGAACTATTTCTCCAACTACATCGACACCCTCGACCATAATGTGGCGGCAGATGTCATCAACTATCTCAAATATGACGCCCAGGGGCTGGGCAACCACGACATTGAGACCGGCCACAAATGCTATGACAAGTGGATCAAGGAGCTGGCTTGTCCCACCGTGGCTGCCAACGCCATCGATGCCACTACTGGCAAGCCCTACACCAAACCCTACATCATCCTCCATCGCGATGGTGTGAAGATCGCCGTTTTGGGACTGATTACCCCTGCCATCCCCAACTGGCTGGAGCAACGGTTGTGGACCGGGATGAGGTTTGACAACATGCTCTCTGCTGCCCGTCACTGGATGGAGGTGCTGAGAGAAGAAGAGCGGCCCGACGTGGTCATCGGACTATTTCACTCGGGACGAGAGGGTGGCATCACCACGGCTGAATACCAGGAGAACGCCTCGCTGGAGATTGCCAAAGAGGTGCCGGGGTTCCATGTTGTTCTGTTTGGGCACGACCACACACGCTTCTCGCAGACCGTCACCAACGTAGAGGGACAACCCGTATTGTGCCTCAACCCAGCCAACAATGCCATGGCCGTCGGAGTGGCGGCCCTGACACTTAAGGGGAAGAAAGGCAAGTGGACTGTCACCCAAAGCACCGGGGCGCTGGAAGACATGACCAAGGAAGAGGTGGACAAAGCCTATGAAGCACACTTTCAGCCCTTCATTGACAAGGTGAATGCTTATGTAAACCAGAAAATAGGCACGTTCGAGAATACCATCTACACCCGCGACAGCTATTTCGGTAATTCGGCGTTCACCGACCTTATTCACAACCTGCAACTGGAGATCACCGGGGCAGACATCTCCTTCAATGCCCCCCTGTCGTTTGACGAACGCATCAAGAAGGGCGGTGTGTTAGTCAGCGACATGTTCAATCTCTACAAGTTTGAGAACCAGCTCTACGTGATGCGCATGACGGGGAAAGAGATTCGCCAGTACCTGGAAATGAGCTACGGCCTCTGGACCAACACGATGACCCAAGCCGATGATCATCTCTTGCTTCTCGATGTCACTACACGCAATGACGCGCAACGACTCGGATTCAAGAACTTCTCTTTCAACTTTGACTCGGCGGCCGGTATCGACTATGAGGTCGATGTCACCAAGCCCCAAGGGCAGAAGGTGCGTATACTCCAGATGAGCAATGGTAAGCCTTTTGACGAGGAAGCATGGTACCGGGTTGCCGTCAACAGCTATCGGGGCAATGGCGGAGGAGAACTGATGACCCGGGGCGCAGGCATTCCCAAGGACAGCCTAGACCAGAGGATTGTGTGGCGCTCGGAGAAAGACCAACGCCACTACCTCATGGAAGAAATCCGTAAGGCGGGGGCCCTCGACCCACAGCCCAACCACAACTGGAAATTTGTACCCGAGAGTTGGACACTGCCCGCAGCAGCCCGCGACCGTGCCTTGCTCTTTCACACCAAATGAAGGCAGCATGATGAACTATTATTTTATTTTCAGCAAGACCGACCTATTGCTGCAGCGCCAGCCTGACGGCTCATATACAATCCCCTTGGCAGAAGAACCGCCCATCGCCGTAAAACCGTGGACACACATCATGAATATCTCACCCATGGCAGATGGCACAGGGGTGAAGACCATGCGCATCGACGACCCGCAGCATCTTGAGCTCACAGACACGACACTCAAATCTCACGGTTACGACTTCATTGGGCTGCGACAGTCGTTCTATCATCTTCCGATGGCTTTGTATCTCAAGGCAGGCAAGTGTCAGGAACTGCTCTACTGGGACGCCAATACCCAATATTGCGGGGTTTGCGGTGCCCCAATGCGGGTAGATACAGATATCTCGAAGAAATGTATGCAATGTGGCAAGGAGGTGTGGCCACAGCTGGCCACAGCCATCATCGTCCTTATCTACCGCGGGGATGAAGTGCTGCTGGTGCATGCCAAAAACTTCAAGTCAGATTTTTTCGGACTGGTGGCAGGATTCGTAGAGACCGGAGAGACGCTGGAAGATGCTGTCCGCCGCGAGGTGATGGAAGAGACTGGACTGACCATCAAGAACATCACCTACTTCGGCTCCCAACCCTGGCCCTACCCCTGCGGATTAATGGTAGGATTCATGGCCGAATACGAGTCGGGCGACATTCATCTGCAGAAGTCGGAACTTTCGAAAGGCGGGTGGTTCAGGTATGACAATCTGCCGCAGATTCCACAGAAACTCTCCATCGCCCGCAAGATCATCGACGCATGGCTTGCCACCTATGGCGTCGTCACGCACCAGGACTGACACGAAATTGTCAAGCCCAGTTGGCAGTTAAAGCATGAATTTATGAATTGTACGCAGACTTAGACAAAAAGGATAACGATTGCTTTGCCATTATCCCAATTTGTTGTAATTTTGCACACACAATCATAATTTTTATCAATGGACTGGATTATAAATCTGTTTACTACTCAAGACAGCGTAGCACACATTGCCTTGCTATATGCACTGGTCATTGCTGTGGGTGTCTTGTTAGGAAAAGTGAAGATCGGTGGAATCTCACTTGGCGTAACCTTTGTACTTTTTGCCGGCATCGTGGCCGGACATGTAGGATTCACTGGCCCCAAGGAAATCTTGACTTTCATGCAAGACTTTGGCCTTATTTTATTCGTTTTCTGTATTGGTCTGCAGGTGGGTCCCGGATTCTTTGAAAGTTTCCGCAAGGGAGGCGTCACGCTGAACCTGCTTTCCACCGCCACGATCTTACTCAACATCCTGGTGATGTTCGGCTGTTATTACCTCTTCTTCGACACCAGCAATGTCAACAACCTGCCCATGATGGTGGGAACACTCTTCGGAGCCGTGACCAACACACCGGGTCTGGGTGCTGCCAACGAAGCCCTGGGGGCTGTTTTCGACAAGGCCAGCATCCCTCAGATTGCCAACGGCTATGCCTGTGCCTATCCGCTCGGTGTGCTAGGTATTATTGGTGCCACTATTGCTATTAGGTATATCACAAAGACCAAACTGGAAGAGGAAGAAAAGAAACTCAACGAGGCTGAGGCAGAGAACCCGCACGCCAAACCATACGCCATGACCCTACGTGTGACCAACTCTTATATCGCCGGTCGCAATCTCATGGAGATTTCCGAATTTCTTAATCGTGACATTGTCTGCACGCGTATCAACCATAACGGAGAGCTGCATACCCCCAAGCGCGACACGATCTTCAATGTTGGCGATGAGGTGCTCATCGTTTGTGCCGAGGCTGACGCCGAAGCTATCAAGGCATTCATCGGTCCGGAAATTGATGTAGAGTGGAACGACAAACAATACGACGACAAACAACCCATGATCTCTCGCCGTATCGTGGTGACCAATCCCAAGATGAACGGTAAGACCCTGGGGAAGATGCACTTCTCGAGCGTGTACGGTGTCAACGTCACCCGCATCTCGCGCCAGGGCATGGATCTTTTTGCCAGCCGTGACCACCACTTCCATGTGGGCGACAAGATCATGGTAGTGGGTCGTGAGGACAATGTAAACCGGGTGGCCGAACTCATGGGAAACTCGGTGAAGCGTCTGGATGCTCCCAACATCGCCACCATCTTCATCGGTATCATCATCGGTATCTTGTTCGGAAGTATTCCAATCGCGCTGCCCGGCATGCCGGTACCCTTGAAGTTGGGTATTGCCGGTGGACCGCTGATTATCGCCATCCTCATCGGCCGGTTTGGCTACCGCTTCAAGCTCGTGACCTACACCACCAACTCGGCCAACATGATGTTGCGTGAGATAGGCCTAGTGCTGTTCTTGGCCAGCGTGGGCATCAAGGCCGGAGCTGGATTCTGGGAGACAGTTGTTGCCGGTGACGGCCTGAAATATGTGTACACCGGTTTCCTGATCACCATCATCCCCATTCTGATTATCGGTACCATTGCGCGCCTGAAGTTCAAGTTCAACTATTTCACCATCATGGGTATGATTGCCGGTACTTATACCGACCCACCCGCACTGGCCTATGCCAACGCCAGCTGCACCAAAGAAGCACCGGCCATCGGCTATTCTACGGTTTACCCACTGAGTATGTTCCTTAGAATCTTCTCGGCACAGATCATCGTCTTGTTCTTCTGCGGAGCATAACAAACAAACGATTCAAACATAATCATCTCACTTCAACACGAAGTGGGATTTTTTTATGTATCTGCAACCTCTTGGCCAGCCATGCTTCTACAATCATCCTAAGAAAAAAATCCATAGGTTTACACATAGCAAACCATAGGTTTACACATAATAAGCCATAGGTTTACGAAAGCAAGACCATGCCATTACGACTTACAAGCAGCACCTCAGGAGTGAGTCTTCCGACGCTCAGGTTTGTTAGATACGAAAACACCGAGCAGGATCAATGCTGACCCAATGTAGGCCAATCCCGTCATGGGTTCATCGAGCACCAAGGCCGAGAATATCACCGTAGAGACAGGATTAAGATAGATATAGTTGCTTGCACTCAATGCACCTATCCGCTTGCTCACCAGACTCCATAACGCAAAGCACCCAAAGCTGGCCACCAAACCAAGAAAAAGCAGGTTGCCCCATACCACTGGTTCTAGAAATCCGGATAGCGGAAAGGTCCAAGGACGGAAAAAATACATGGGGAGCACGGTGATGAGGCCGTAGAAGAACACCTTACGCGTCACAAACACCACGCTGTAGTCCTTCACTTTTCGCAGCAACAAACTGTAGAATGCCCAACAGAGGGCAGCACTCAAGGCCAGCAGGTCGCCCAATGGATTGAGCTGCAAGACGAAATGGCCGTTGAAAACCACCAAGGCCACACCAAGCGTGGCAGCTACGGCACCTAACACCAGACTGCGTGTCGCCTTCACACTCTTGAGAAAGGCCAAGGCCAGCAAGGTGGTGAGCAAGGGTGCCGTGCAGACAATGAACGACACGTTGTTCACATAGTCGATCTTCACCGCCTCATTCTCTGTCACAAAATATAGCGACCCTCCAGTCGCCCCCAGCAAAAGCATCAGCAGTTCATCCTTGAGGCTGTTGGCCCACAGCTTGCGCGGTGAGATAAACCAAATGCACACATAGGCAAAAAGGAAGCGCAGAGAGAATATCTCATGTGCCTCAAGCCCATGTTGCAAAAGCACCTTCGAATTGACGAACGTGCAGCCCCAGATCAACACCACAACCGCGCCGAGGAGATGATAAGCCCAAGGTGATTTGTTGTTTCCCATATCAAATACAAAGTTACTGTATTTCCATGAAAAACCAACCATTCCTGCCGATTTATCTATTCAACCATTCTAAATGATCCGCTTCGCTCCCCCCTATCCCTCCGGCATAATCCCCACATTAATAATTAATAATAATTTCATTCTCATGCTCAAATATTAATTCTTTTGTCTAACTTTGCAGTATGAAGCGCATGATCACTTTCATCATCAGTTTGCTGACAGTCACTTCTCTCTCTGCGCAGAGCAACAACGTAGAGTGTGAGGACACGTGCAGTCATATCCATGGCATAGACCTCAGTCATTACCAAGGCAATGTGTTCTGGGAGGCTGTGGGGCAGACCAAAATGGCATACGTCTACCTCAAGGCCACTGAAGGTGGTAACCGCATTGACGCCAAATATAAGCAGAACATCGACCTGGCGCACCAATATGGCATCAAGGTGGGCTCGTATCATTTCTATCGGCCCAAAGTAGACCAACAGACCCAACTGGAAAACTTCATGACCCAATGCCGGCCTGAAGACCAAGACCTCATCCCGATGATCGACATCGAGTCGACAGGCGGTTTATCAACCACCGATTTCCGCGACTCGCTGTTTATCTTTCTCCGACTGGTGGAGAAAGCCTACAAGCAGAAGCCCCTACTCTACACCGGGGCTAATTTCTACGACCGTTACCTACTGGGGCTGCTGGGCGACTACAAGGTCATGATAGCTCAATACACCCAACGGGAGCCCACGCTCAAAGACGACCTCGACTTTCTGCTCTGGCAATATACCGGCAAAGGGCATCTCGACGGTATCAACGGTTATGTGGATAAGAGTAGGTTCATGGGTGACCATCAACTTCGGGAGATTCGTTTCCGACATCGTTAGCGCAACTAAACATATCAGCTGTATATAAAAACATAGACTGTCATGGCTATTATCAAATGTCCTGAGTGCGGACGTCAAATCAGCGACAAAGCACCCGTCTGCCCCAACTGCGGCGTAGAGATTGCAGGAAAAATCATCAAGTGCTCCCAGTGTGGAGAGGTCTATTTCCGCGACCAGGAAGTATGCCCCAACTGCCATCACCTGACGCGCACCAACACGCAGGCCTCATCAGCCGACTCCCCGGTTGCCGACCAGCCTGCCAGCAACACCAATGCCCAGGAGTCTCGGCATCAGGCAACAGCACAACAGGGCTCTACACACGCCACCACACAGGTGCCTCCTGCCGTACCACCGACTCCCCCACATCAGACCAGGCCGACATCCGACGGCACGACTCCCCCACAGACACCCAAGAAGAAAGGACATGGCGCTCTGATCATTGCCTTTGTCTTTGCATTGATCGTGTGCGCATTATGCTTCTATTTTTATAGCAACGCCAAGACATCCAAAGAGCAGGAAGCCTACGAGTTTGCTATGAGAAGCAACGACCCGCTGGTGCTGCAAACATATCTCGACAACAACTTGGATGCTCCGACCGAGCATCGCGACTCGATCATGGCACACCTTGATATGCTCAAGCGACAAGACAACGACTGGACCAACGCGATGGTGAGTGGCTCGAAAGCTGCCCTGCAAGAATATCTCGCCAAGCATCCCGACTCAGAACACAAAGCCGAGGCTCAGCACAAGATCGACTCTATAGACTGGAGCGATGCCATCAACGAGAATACGATGGAGTCGATACAAGCTTACCTCGACGAGCATGCCAACGGTGAACACGTAGACGAGGCCAACGATGCCTTGAAGAAAATCAAAGCCAACACTGTGCAAGCAGAGGATAAGATTCTGGTGACAACGGTGCTCCGACGCTTCTTCCAGAGCATCAACATGCGCGACGAGGCAGCCCTCACGGCTACTGTCTCCCCATTGCTCACCGATTTCCTGGGCAAGTCGGATGCCACCAAGGCCGATGTGGTGACATTCATGAACAAGATATACAAGGAGGATATCACCAACATGAACTGGCGACTGGGTAGCAACTATAAGATCGACAAAAAAGAAATCGGCGACGAACAATACGAATACACGGTCAGCGTATCGGCCACGCAAGACATCGAGCGAACCGACGAGACCAAAGAAAAGCATGCTCAGTATCGTATCACCACGAAGATCAATCCTGACGGACTGATCACTGCGCTGAACATGACCAAGATACTGGAATAAGCATTCCAGCAGATTATCTGTTGCGGGAATACCGCTTCAAGCATCAAAGACGAATGGTAAGACACGTGCTCCACGGCTTACCATTCGTCTTTATGATTATGACGTGAGGTCTACGAATTAGCCTTGTCAGATTATTGATTAAGATAATAATTCCGGTTCAGACGGGAAACCCGCTGGGATCCGTCGCTTGCGATACCAGTCACTCTGGCAGCCCATACCGACAGCACCCTAAACTCCTCACCCCGCGCTCTGCTGTGCCGCCAACGGCATGACGGTCTGGTGAGGGTATGGTGGGTGAACGGGATGTGCGTTCTATTGCAATTAGGTCTTCTGGCAAGCCCGCTCGATACGCTTCATGCCACGGCACCGTTGCAGACGTACATGCTGCGCATGCTTCCCGAAGTGTGGTTAGAATCGAAGTAGAGTGTGATTCGAATCGAAGCAGTGTGTGGTTCGACTCGAAGTAGAACGTGGTTCGACTCGAAGCATGACAGCCCGACGACCATCCCCTCATGGCATCACTGTGCTTCAGAGGCAGGAGAACTGTCGTGTGGCAGACTGTAAGCGTGTGAGCAATACCAGGGCGGACCATTATTGGAATCTTTACCAACCTGTTTTGCTGACTGCTCCGTAATTCGTAGAACCAGCCACAAGCCCAGGCGTCTCTTATTCTGCAATCTCCACCTCGCCCTGCCCACCGATGGTGAGTTGCATCAGGTCGTAGTACGAACCATTGTAGATATTCAAGTCTACATTACCATTGATACCGGGCAGAACACCGGTATCGGTATGCTGCCAGAATTTCCAGTCGCCCTTATATTCCACCTTGTCAACATAGTAATGGGCTATCCAATAGGGATAGTCGTCAAACACTGGCGCACTGAGATAACGTTCCTTGAACTTAAAATAGGTGTATATGATGGGCTTCACATGGTACTTGTCTTCCACGATATGCAACCATGTGAGTACATCCTGCTGAAAATCCTCCACACTCTTGTCCTTAGGCTTGTGTTCGATGTCGAGCACTGGGGGCAGATCGCCCTCCACAAGGTGAACATTTTTCAGAAAATAATAGGCCTGGTCGCGTGCCGATGATTTGTTGCTCCAGAAATGGTAAACGCCGCGCACAAAACCAAATTCACGGGCCTGCTCAAAATTATCGTTGAAATTGGGATCCACTCGTGAGGAGCCCTCGGTGCCTTTGATAAAGACAAAACGCAACGGACAGCCATCGATGATGGCATTGGAACGTAGGCGGTGCCAGTCGATATCACCTTGGTAACGCGACACATCGATGCCATGGATCTCATAGCCCCCCGGATATTTGGCATCGCCATACAATGCCCTCCAGCGAAAACCTGTAGGACCAACGAAGAAATAGTAGAAAACCCAGATGTAGAGTGCCAACACACCTATGGCACCGATGATCCAAGCCCAGCGCGGCCCCTTCTGAAACCAGGAGAAATGAATGATGGAAACAGGGAAATGGGCATGGCGATGACTTCTTCGACGACGACTCGAAGAAGATGTCTTACGTGTGCGAGCAGGTTTCCTGTTTGTCATTATATATTACAGCTAAATATAAAGGGCACTCTATCCACATCCTGTCGGTAGAGTGCCCTTTGCAAATATTGCGTCAGACGAATCAGATATGCGTCATCGTCAGCCGATGTTACTTCTTGCTGGCATTCTCCAGAGCAAGTGTCCGTGTCTCTCGGTCACAAACCTCTGTGGGGCCCCAGTACTGAATCGGACCAGGATAAACGAAGCAGGTCTCGCGTGCCCATTCGTTGCGCTTCTCAACAAATTTCTTGAAGGGCGCACCCTCGAGTTCCACCAGTGCCTTGCGTATTACCGGCTTCATCTCGCCGTTACGGCGCTCCATGTTCATCATCATGGTGATGGGCACACCACCGGCCTTCCACTCGTCTGTGGGAGCAGAGAGGTTCTGCACGATAGCCATATAACCTGTCTTGCCGTTGGCAATCAGGTTGGCTGCGCTCACACCCAGGGCATAGCAATAGTCAGCATCGAAGTTGGAAGGAGCGGCGCAGCGACCCTCGTAACCGAAGAAGTGGTGCAGGGCAGCAAACTTGCCGTCATACTTGCCTTCCTTCTTCCAGTCTGCCAGCTTGGCAGCCACCATATCAGACAGCAGCTTCTCGGTCTCGATGAGCGACACCTGTACGTTTCCGTGGGGGTCACGGTCGAGTGACAACTGACGGGCTACGCTCTCAGGAAGCGTGCTGAAGGTGTCGGCGTTCTCCTTGCTCAGGTGGGCAAGGATATAAGCACGCTGAGCGTCTTTGTCGAGGTCCTTGTAGTCAGCACCATGGGCAGCAAGCAGGTCATTGAGTTCGTCGATCAAACGACCGATGGCCGGGATAAACTCGATGAGGCCTTCGGGGATGAGCACCACACCGAAATTGTTGCCGTCGGCGGCACGCTGGGCAACGGCAGCGGCGACCTGCTCTACAATCTGATTCAGCGTCATATCCTTCTGCTCAATCTCCTCCGAAATCAGACAGATGTTGGGCTGAGCCTGAAGAGCACACTCCAAGGCGATATGTGAGGCCGAGCGCCCCATCAGCTTGACGAAGTGCCAGTATTTGCGGGCAGAGTTGGCATCGCGCTCGATATTGCCAATGAGCTCAGCATAAACCTTCGTAGCCGTATCGAAACCGAAGCTGGTCTCAATCTGTGCGTTCTTCAGGTCACCATCGATGGTCTTGGGGCAGCCAATCACCTGCACACCATAGTTCTTGGCAGCATAATACTCGGCAAGCACGCAAGCATTGGTATTAGAGTCGTCACCACCAATGATGACAATAGCCTTGATATTAAGTTCACGGATAACCTCAAGCCCCTTCTCAAACTGGTCTTCCTTCTCCAGCTTGGTACGGCCGGAGCCTATCATATCGAAACCGCCGGTGTTGCGGTACTGGTCTACATACTCGGGAGTGAGCTCAATATAATCGTGGTCTACAAGACCGCCGGGGCCCATGAGAAAGCCATACACCTTGTTGGCGGGATTCTGGTTCTTTACGGCATCAAAGATACCGCTGATCACGTTATGACCGCCAGGAGCCTGACCACCAGAGAGAATGATACCCACATTCATCTCCTTGGATGCCTTCTCTTCACCGGGAACAAACTCAATGATCGGCATACCGTAGGTATTCGGGAACAACTTCTTGATCTCTTCCTGATCGCCTACGCTCTGTGTAGACTCACCTTCTTTTACCTTAACGACACCCTGAAGGCCCTTGGGGAGTTTGGGCTGATACAAGGCGCGTGCTTTCTGCAAAGGACTCGTTTTCATTTCTTGTTTGAATTAAAATTTAATGAATAGTACACTACTCATGCAAAAGTACAGTTTTTCAATGAGATATGGAAAGAATTGAGAAAGAAAACTCCTTTTTGAAACATTTTTTTAGCTGCGCCGCTTGCTTTTCCACTTTTTTTCCTATCTTTGGACATGAAATCAAAAACACAGAATGTAAACTTCTAAATGATACAGCTATGGCTAAAAAAAGAGATTTAAAGCGTAACATCAATTACATTTGCAGCGATCTGTTTGCCGAAAGTGTAGCCGCTTCCTTGTATGGCTCGCAGAAGAACGACGACAACCTCAACGCCCTGCTGGCGTCGATCATCATTGTGCGCAATGACTTTGTGAAGCGCATCTCGCACCCCGAACCTGGAATGAAGACCAAACTTTATTATCAGAACCTCATCACCGAATTCAATCATCAGGTGGCAGACATCATCGACCAGATTGGTACTTTAGGATAACTGTATAAGCTGCTGTTAATCAGACATCAACCGGCAGTAGCATCAACGAAAACACAAACACATGATCAAACAGCTTTGCCACTGGCTTCTCTATAAACATTGGGGCTGGAAAAAGAATGTCACCGTCGGTCATCCCGACAAATACATCATCTGTCTGGCCCCGCACACCAGCAACTGGGACTTTTTGATAGGCCAACTCTACATGCGGGCTGAAGGAATGAGAATCAACTTCCTGATGAAAAAAGAATGGTTTTTCTGGCCGTTGGGGCCACTGTTCAAACAATGGGGCGGTATACCTGTTTATCGGTCAGAGCACCGCAGCATGACCGATATCCTTGCCGATGAAGCCACCCAGCGCACAGACTTTAGACTGTGCATCACACCCGAGGGCACTCGCTCACCCAATGCCGACTGGAAGAAAGGATTCTATTATATCGCCATGAAAGCCCAGATACCTGTGTTGCTCTATGGCGTCGACTATGAGAAAAAACTCATTCAATGCACCAAGAGTTACATCCCGAACGGTGACATCGATACTCAGATGCGGGAGACAAAACTCTATTTCAAGGAATTTAAGGGCAAGTACCCTGAGAACTTTTTAATCGGGGAGATTTGAGATGAAAAAAAGGTTGGGGATTTTTGGGATAATACTGACGCTCGCAACAGGCGCAGCAGCACAGGTTCCGTCTTTACAACAGAAGGCGGAGCGGGCGCTGGCTACCTATTTTATGACCTATTCGGGCAAGAACACCGACTTCCAGACTCAGCCCAGGCTGAAGAAACTGATTGTCAACGACCGTGACAAGACCGTGCAGGTGGTAACCGATGAATATTTCGCACAGCAGGAGTTTACCAACAAGCAGGTAGGAAAGATATACAAAGCGGTGAAACACGAACTGCCCAAACCCTACAACAAATACAAGATCCAAGTGATGACCAACGGCATGGCCATCGAAAACTATGTCGTGGGCCATAAGCTCGATGACAGCGAAGGTCATGCCCTATGGGGAAAGATCAACTACGACGACCAGCCTTGGGTGACCAATATTTCCCGCCCTGTCAAGGCCACCCTCGGCCTCGACAACCGCCACATCGCTCTCTGGGCCTCGCATGGCAGATACTACGACAATACCAAAGGACGGTGGAAATGGCAGCGCCCCAACCTCTTCGGCACTACCGAAGACCTTTTCACCCAAACCATCGTTGTGCCTTATCTCATCCCCATGCTCGAAAATGCGGGGGCCATCGTGTTCTCACCCAGAGAACGCGACTGGCAGAAATGGGAGTATGTCGTCGATCCGGACGGCGGGCTCAACGCCTCGGGCAACAACTATAAGGAATATGCCGAGGATGGCAAATGGTCTTACACCGGACAGCCCGGCTTCAGAGCACATGCCGGACAGTATGTAGACCAGGAGAACCCCTTCACGGCGGGTAACGCCCGGATGATCAAAGCAACCAAGAAAGACGGCAAGGCATACATTGTGTGGCAACCCAACTTCATCAAAGCGGGCCGTCATGCCGTCTACGTGAGTTACCAGACGCTGAAGAACAGCGTTGAGGATGCCCACTACATCGTGTTCCACAAAGGTCAAGCCACCGAGTTTAGGGTGAACCAGCGCATGGGAGGCGGCACATGGGTGTACCTCGGAACATTCGACTTCGACAAGGGCGACAACCTCTACAACTGTGTGATGCTCACCAACCAGAGTAGGAAACGTGGCATGGTAACGGCCGATGCCGTGAGGTTCGGCGGCGGCATGGGCAATATCGCACGAGGTGGTGTCACCAGCGGATACCCCAGGGCCATCGAGGGGGCACGCTACTATGCCCAATGGGCCGGAGCGCCCTACAATGTCTATGGCGGCCGGGGAGGCACCGACGACTATGCCGACGACATCAATACCCGGTCGCGTATGCTCAATTGGTTGGCCGGAGGCTCTGTCTATGTGCCGACCCTGGAGGGCAAGAAGGTGCCTATAGAGTTGTCGCTGGCTGTCCACAGCGATGCCGGCTATGCCAAGGACGGCGCGGGCCTCATCGGCTCACTGGCCATCTGCACCACCGACTTCAATGACGGCCGACTGGCCTCGGGCATCTCCAGAATGTCGTCAAAACTGCTGGCCGAGCAGTTGCTGTCGGGTGTCACACGCGACATCAGCTACAAATACAAAGACTGGGCACGTCGATACTTGTGGGACCGCAACTATTCCGAGACCCGACTGCCCGAGGTGCCGTCGGCCATCATCGAGACCATGTCGCATCAGAATTTCCCCGATATGCTGCGCGGACAAGACCCTAACTTCAAGTTCGACTTGGCACGTTCGCTCTACAAGACCATTGTGCGCTACGTCAACGAGATGCACGGTCAGGCTGCGGTCATCGCTCCCCTTACCCCCCTCAACCTCGCCGTAGAACTCCTCGAAGGCTCCAAGGCTCGACTCACCTGGACCAACCAGAACGACGACCAGGAGGCCACGGCCACGCCCACTCATTATATTTTATATACGGCAACAGGCACCAGCGGCTTCGACAATGGGCGCAAGGTGACGGGCACCTCTGTCACCATCACGCTCGAACCGGGCGTGCTATACAACTTCCGCGTGTCGGCGGCCAACCGTGGGGGCGAGAGCTTCCCGTCTGAAGTGGTGTCGGCCTTGACACAGCCCAATGCCCAAAAAACCATCTTGGTGGTCAACGGCTTCCACCGCCTGTCAGCCCCGGCGGTTATCAACAATGGCAGCCAGCAAGGCTTCGACCTCGACAGCGATATTGGTGTGTCGTATGGTCTGACAGCAGGATGGAACGGACGGCAGCAGGTGTTCAACCGTACACGCATGGGCGTGGAGAGCGAGAGCGGACTGGGGTATGGCGGTGACGAACTGGCCGGACAATTCATTGCAGGCAACGACTTCAATTATATTACCACACATGCCGAAGCCATTGCAGCATCGAAGGAATACAATGTAGCGAGCTGCTCCTCAAAGGCTGTTGAGAACGGCAAGGTAAACCTCGACAGGTATGCCGCCGTCGACCTCATCCTCGGACTGGAGAAATATGCACCAAGCACAATGAAGTTCTATAAGTCGTTCACTACCACGCTTCAAGGCAAACTCACAGCCTACACCCAAGGCGGCGGACGGCTGATGGTCAGCGGGGCCTATATCGGTGCCGACATGACCGACCCCAACGACTCCACCTGGCTCAGCCAAACCTTGAAGGCCGACTACTCCACCACCCTGAAGACCGATACCCTTGCGGGTGCCAACGGGCTGGGCATCAACTTCGACTTCTACCGTATGCTCAACGAAGACCATTACGCAGCCACCCACACCGATGTGCTGAGCCCCCAGGGGCAGGCCATCTGTGCCATGCAATACAGCAATGGCACCTCGGCAGCCGTAGCCTACACCGGCAACGGCTATAGGTCATTCACCATGGGCTTCCCCTTCGAGTGTATCACCGAACCATCGAAGCGTAGCAACCTCATGCGTGGAATATTGAATTATTTACTCAAATAAAACAACAGTATTATGAAGATCCAAGCAAATCATTCGGGTACAAGGTCCATAGAGGTGACCGAGACACACCTACAGACTATAGATAGATACGCATTGCTCAGAAACCTTGTCGACAGCAATGGCATCGTCGATGAGGATGTTCTCGACAAGCTCAAGTTCAACGTCCGCTCCATGCTCGAGTCGGAGGCCGGCAAAGACAAAGACCTGCTGGACCTGAGCCTCGATGTCATCTACAACAGCAACATGAAAGCATTTGGGCTTCATCAGCTCGTGCTCCTCTACATCAACTGGAAGAGCAAGCATACATCAGCAGATGAGGTTGATGAACAAGAGGTTACAGACTAGATGCGGAACTATCAGCTGACCGACTTCCTTCCCACCACCCGCAAGGAATGTGAACTGCGCGGATGGGATGAGCTGGATATCATCCTATTTTCCGGAGACGCGTATGTAGACCACCCTTCGTTCGGAGCGGCAGTCATCGGACGTATGCTGGAGGCACAGGGCTATCGTGTGGCCATTGTGCCCCAGCCCGACTGGCATGGCGACTACCGTGATTTTAAGAAGCTGGGGCGCCCCCGACTCTTCTTTGGCGTCTCACCCGGTGCCATGGACTCCATGGTCAACCACTACACGGCCAACCGACGGTTGCGCCATGAGGATGCCTACAGTCCCGACTCCAGGCACGACCTGCGCCCCGACTATCCCTCCATCGTCTACACCCAGATTCTCAAGCAGCTCTATCCCGACGTTCCCGTGGCACTGGGCGGCATCGAAGCGTCGCTTCGCAGGCTCACCCATTACGACTACTGGCAGGACAAACTGCGCAAGAGCATCCTCTGCGACAGTGGGGCCGACCTCATCCTTTATGGTATGGGCGAGCGCAACACCCTGCAACTCTGCAAGGAACTGGAGAGTGGAAAGCTGATTAAGGAAATTCATGACATCCCGGAGACGGTTTATCTTTGCAACAAAGCCGACATTCCCGGCGGCATCACTGACAACGACATCGTCCTCCACTCTCACGAGGAATGTCTGCGCGACAAGAGAGCCCAGGCCGAGAACTTCAGGCACATTGAGGAGGAGTCGAACAAGATGCACGCCAGCCGATTGCTCCAGTCCGTGGACGGTCAGTATGCTGTGGTCAACGCACCTTACCCTCCCATGACCACTGAAGAGGTGGATGCCACGTTCGACCTGCCCTACACCCGTCTGCCCCACCCCAAATACAAGGGCAAGACCATCCCAGCCTACGAGATGATCAAGTTCTCGGTCAACATGCACCGGGGATGCTTCGGCGGATGTTCTTTCTGCACCATATCGGCTCATCAGGGAAAGTTTGTGGTATGCCGGTCCAAGGAGAGCATCCTCAATGAGGCCCGGCAGGTCACACAGATGGAAGGCTTCAAGGGATATATCTCCGACCTCGGTGGCCCATCGGCCAATATGTATGGCATGAAGGGTCGCAACCTGAAGATCTGCGAACGCTGCAAACGCCCCTCTTGCATCCATCCACAGATCTGCCCCAACCTCAACACCGACCACTCCCAACTGCTCGACATCTACCATGCCGTCGACGCTTTGCCTGGCGTGAAGAAGAGCTTCATCGGCAGCGGCGTGCGCTATGACCTCCTGCTGCATCAGAGCAAAGACGAGAAAGCCAACCAGTCGGCTCGGCAATACACACGCGAACTTATCACCCGCCACGTAAGCGGACGGCTGAAAGTAGCGCCCGAACACACCTCCGACCGCGTGCTGAGCCTCATGCGCAAGCCGTCGTTTGAGCTATTCCATCAATTCAAGCGCATCTTCGACCGTATCAACCAGGAGGAAGGCCTCAACCAACAGATCATACCTTATTTTATCAGCAGCCATCCCGGATGCCGCGAGGAAGACATGGCCGAGCTGGCCGTGCAGACCAAGAAACTGAACTTCCAGCTGGAGCAGGTGCAGGATTTCACCCCCACCCCCATGACGGTCAGCACTGAGGCGTGGTACACGGGCTTCGACCCTTATACCCTCGAGCCGGTGTTCTGTGCCAAGTCACCCAAAGAGAAACTGGCCCAGCGGCAGTTTTTCTTCTGGTACAAGCCCGAAGAACGGCGCGGTATCGAGCAGGAGCTGAAGCATATCGGACGCCCCGAGCTCATCAAGCAGTTGTACGACGGCGTACCCTATCGGGGCAGGGCCCACTATGATCCCAAGGCCATCGGCAGTACGCCGGAGCAAGGCAAGCGGACACGCAAGCCTCATCCCGACAAGGCTGCTGAGCATCAGCGACCCCAGGTGCGCAAGTCATTTAACCCCAACTTCCAGCCCAACGGTCGCAGAGGAAAGAAGCGATAGCCCTTTATCGCCACACCACCATTGTGTCATCACACCAGAAATCGTATCACATTGAACATCATAGAGCAAAATATCATCGGCAAGCACCTGCAGGACGACTGTGAGGATGGTATCATTGTCACCGATGACTTCGTTGCCGTCATCGATGGCAGCACCAGCAAGACCTCGCATCGCATCCATCCCCAGATGAGCAACGGACGTTACTGCATGACGCTGATCAAAGCATTCATCAGCACCATGCCCGCCCAAATCTCCCTGGACACATTCTGCAATGAGATGACCCGACGCATCCACGACTGCTACCCTGAGGATGACAGCTACATGAAGGCCCATCCCCACGAGCGGCTCTGCGCCAGCGTAGTGGTCTACAGTCATGCCAAGAAAGAGATATGGATGATTGGCGACTGCCAGTGTATGGTAGACGGCATCCGTTACAGCAACGACAAACCCTACGAGACTGAGCTGGCACAGCTAAGAGCACAACGCTTCGCCAAATTGTGTGAAGAACATGCCGACATGCTCACCCCCGAGGGCCTCATCCGCCACGACTACGCCCGTGACACCATCCTCAACACCCTGCTTGAGCAGATGAAGCAAGAGAACGTCACCTATGCCGTGCTCGACGGCTTCCCCGTGGCCATGCAAGGGGTCAAGACCATCCGACTGGAGAACCGTCCGATGGAAATAGTGCTGGCCACAGACGGCTATCCTTTCCTCAAATCAACCCTTGCCGAGAGTGAGGAGGCGCTGGCTCGGCAGCTCTGCGACGACCCCTGCAACATCACTTCATTCCTGGCCACCAAAGGTCTCATGGAGGGCAATGTGTCGTTCGACGACCGTGCCTATGTGCGCTTCGAGGCACCGGTCCGGCAGCGCTACTTCGTGTGGGTCAGCTTCGACGGCACGGCTTACCACGGCTGGCAGATCCAGCCCAACGGCATGTCGGTACAGCAGAAGGTTCAGCAGAGCCTGTCATTGCTGCTCCGACAAGACATCGAGGTCACCGGTGCCGGCCGTACCGATGCGGGTGTACATGCCCGACAGATGGTGTGCCATTTCGACTGGCACGAGGTGATCGATGCCCCACAGTTGGCCTACAGGCTCAACCGGGTGTTGCCGCGCGACATCAGTTGCGAGAAGATAGAACCTGTCTCTGTCAACCTTCACGCCCGTTACTCTGCCACACGCCGTACTTACCGCTACTTCGTCCATACGCAGCGCGACCCCTTCCTTCGCCATTACTCCATGGAGACCCATTGGCCCCTCGACTTCGACCTGATGAACCAGGCTGCGGCCTGGCTCCTGCAGGTTAAGGATTTCAAGGCTTTCTGCAAGGCCGGGGCCGACAACAAGACCACCCTCTGCGACGTGATGACGGCACGCTGGGTGCAGACCTCCCCCACCACTTATTATTTTGAGATTGCCGCCAACCGCTTTCTCCGCAATATGGTGCGGGCCGTTGTAGGCACCTTGATCGACGTGGGGCGCCACCGTCTCACCCTTGAGGCCTTCCAAGACGTGGTGACCCACGGCACGCGCTCCGATGCCGGCGAGTCTATGCCAGCCCATGCCCTCTTCCTCTGGAGTGTGGAATACAACAACGGCACCGCCTGAAGCAGTGCCGTTTAAACATATCTTTCTTTACGATGCTCAATATCTCAGTCGAGCAATACCCTCCGAATCAGTGGCGAGGTATAGGCGTAAGGCAGGTAGGCCAGTGAGGGCAAGGGTTCTGTGACCAGCACGGCCGCGCGCTTACCTACGGTAATACTTCCATATTCGTGGCTTGCTCCCATAGCGTATGCACCATTCAGAGTCACGGCATTGAATGATTCTTCTGGCAACAGCCGCAGCTTGATGCACCCCAGCGACATCACAAACTTCATGTCGCCCGACGGCGTGGAGCCCGGGTTGTAGTCGGATGCCAGCGCAATGCCCAGCCCACGGTCAATCATCTTGCGGCCTGGGGCGTAAGGCATATTGAGGAAGAACGACGTGCCCGGGAGCAGCGTAGGCATCGTGTCGCTGTCTCTCAGCAGTTCGATCTCTTCGTCGGGCATTCGCTCCAGATGGTCTACCGACAGGGCCTGATGCTTCACTGCCACCGCCATGCCTCCCGTCACCGCCAGCTCATCGACGTGGATCTTGGGCCTCAATCCATATCTTGCCCCAGCCTCAAGCATCCGGTCGGTCTCCTCGGGGGTGAAGAAACCCTCGTCGCAGAACACATCGATGTAGTCGGCCAGCCGTTGCCTACCCACCTCCGGAATCATCTCATTGACCACCAAGTCGACATACTCCGACTGTCGCCCTACGTATGACCGCCCCACGGCATGGGCACCCAGAAACGTAGACACCACCTTCACCTTGCTGCCTTCACCCAGTAGCCTGATGACACGCAGCATCTTCAGTTCGTCTTCGAGCGACAGTCCGTAGCCGCTCTTCACCTCCACACAACCCGTACCTTTGTCTTCTATCTCCCCAAGCCTCACACGGGCTTGGGCCAGCAGCTCATCCTCACTCAGCCGATGCAAGGCATCGGCCGAATGGAGGATGCCTCCGCCCCGGCGGGCTATCTCGGCATAACTCAGTCCTTGGATCTTATCCACAAACTCTCGCTCCCTGCTCCCTGCATAGACGATGTGGGTGTGACTGTCGCAGAAACACGGCATCACACAGCCCCCGGCAGCATCGATCACCTCATCGTACCGCTCCTCCCCGAGGCCGTCCATACTGCCGAAAGCCGCTATCTTCCCGTCGGCCAATTCCAGCCAGGCATCGTGCAGCGTCTCCACACACCCCATCTCGGCACCCTGCAGACGCAGCACGTCAGGAGGCAGGATGCCGAAGAGGCTGTGGATATTGACTATGATTTTTCTCATCTACAGCGCACGGTTAAGGTTGGCCATCTTTTCTGAACGCAAAAATTCTATCGACTTCTCGATATAGGGATACATCACCTCGTCGGTGTCGATGAACGGCACCACCTTGCGATAGTCGTGATACAGACATTCCAGCACGGGCGAGGTCTTGAGCGGGCGTCTGAAGTCTAAGGCCTGTGCCGCGTTGAACAGCTCGATGGCCAGCACGCGCTCTGTGTTCAACACTACGTTGTAGAGTTTTGTACCGGCGTTGGCACCCATACTCACATGGTCTTCCTGTCCCTGGCAGGTCGGGATGCTGTCTACCGAGGCGGGCATACACAGTCCCTTGCTCTGGCTCACGATGGATGCCGCCGTGTACTGGGTGATCATAAAACCACTGTTGACACCTGGATGAGCCACCAGGAAACTGGGCAGCCCGCGTGTGCCCGACACCAGCTTGTAGATACGCCGCTCCGAGATATTCGACAGCTCCGACATGGCAATGGCCAGGAAGTCCATGGGCAAGGCGATGGGCTCACCGTGGAAGTTGCCGGCCGAGATGATGAGGTCGTCATCGGGACAAACGGTAGGGTTGTCGGTCGTGGCGTTGATCTCCACATCGGTCACCCGCTGCACATAGCGCACGGTGTCTTTCACGGCGCCATGCACCTGCGGTATGCAACGGAACGAATAGGGGTCCTGCACATGCTGCTTTGGCCTGACAATGAGCTCGCTGCCCTTCAGTATCTTGCTGATGTTCTCAGCCGTGTCGAGCTGTCCCTTGTGGGGCCTCACCACATGCACGGCCCGGTGGAACGGCTCTATGCGACCGTCGTAGGCATCGAGCGACAGCGCGCCGATATAGTCGGCCCAGTTGCTCAGCTGCGTGGCGTGGATGATCGACCAGCAGCAGAACGCCGCCATGTTCTGGGTGCCGTTGAGCAGTGCCAGGCCCTCTTTAGAAGCCAACCGGATAGGTGTCCACCCCTTCATGAGCATGAGCTGCTCACCGCTCATCCGCCTGCCTTGATATTCTACCTCGCCCAGGCCCACCAGGGGCAGACAGAGGTGGGCCAGCGGCACAAGGTCGCCCGACGAGCCCACCGACCCCTGCATATAGACCACGGGATAGATGTCATCGTTGAAGAAGTCGATGAGCCTTTCCACCGTATGCAGCTGGCATCCCGAGTAGCCGTAGCTCAACGATTGTATCTTGAGCAAGATCATGAGTTTCACGATCTCGTTGGGCACGCGGTCGCCACAGCCGCAGGCATGGCTCATCATGAGGTTGATCTGCAACTTCGACAACTGGTCTTTGTCGATATTGATGTTGCATAGCGATCCGAAGCCCGTCGTCACACCGTATATGGGCTCCTTCGTCTCGGCAATCTTCCGGTCTAGATATTCCCGGCAGCGCACGATGCGTTTGCGCGAGTCGTCGCCCAACTTCAGCTTGTAGTTCATTCGCATAATCTCCGACACCTTGTTGAGTGTGAGGTGTCCGGCACTGATTTCATGTATTCTCTCTTCCATAGTATTGTTTTGATAATGATTGTACTGGGGCAGGCTCTTCTCAGAATGCCTGCCGTATGAGGTCGTCATCGACCATCTCGGGGAGTGTGACCTTCAGGTCGGGGGTGCGTTCCATCTCACGCCTGATAGCATCCATAGACCCTGTATTACGGGCCCACGACCGTCGGCTGATGCCGTTGTTGACATCCCAGAACAGCATCTCACGGATATGCCGCTCTGAGGCATCGCTGCCGTCGACCACCATGCCGAACCCTCCGTTCACCACCTCGCCCCAGCCCACGCCGCCGCCGTTGTGGATGCTCACCCAGGTGGCTCCGCGGAAGCTGTCGCCGATGACGTTCTGGATGGCCATGTCGGCACAGAAGCGCGACCCGTCGTAGATGTTGCTCGTCTCACGGAAGGGGGAGTCGGTGCCCGACACGTCGTGGTGGTCGCGCCCCAGCACCACGGGGCCATGCAGCTGTCCGCTGCGCACGGCATCATTGAAGGCCAGCGCTATCTTGGTGCGCCCCTCGCAGTCGGCATAGAGTATGCGTGCCTGCGAGCCCACCACGAGGTGGTTCTTGCCGGCCTCTTTGATCCAGTGGATGTTGTCGTCGAGCTGGTGACAGATGTCGGCCGGTGCATGGCGGCGTTCGGCTTCGAGCACCTCGGCGGCCAGACGGTCGGTCAGCTCCAGGTCGTGCGGGTCGCACGAGGTGCATACCCACCTGAAGGGTCCGAAGCCATAGTCGAAGAACATCGGGCCCATGATGTCCTGCACGTATGACGGATAGCGGAACGAGCCGTCGGCATTGAGGATGTCGGCCCCTGCCCTGCCCGACTGCAACAAAAAGGCATTGCCATAGTCGAAGAAATACATGCCCCGGGCAGCCAGTTTGTTGATGGCTGCCACCTGCCTGCGCAGCGAGGCTTCCACCCGCAACTTAAACTCCTCGGGCCGGTCGGCCATCATCTGCTTGCTCTCATCGAGCGTCAGGCCCACGGGGTAGTAGCCTCCGGCCCAGGGATTGTGCAGCGAGGTCTGGTCAGACCCCAGGTCTACCTGCACGCCCTCGTCGGCCAGCCGCTCCCACAGGTCCACCACGTTGCCCACATAGGCCATCGACACCGTGCGGCCGCTGTCCACGGCCTCGCGCACGGCGGGCAGCAGCTGGTCGAGGTCGTCATACAGTTGGTCTACCCAGCCTTGCTCGTAACGCTTGGCAGCTGCCTTGGGGTTGATCTCGGCCACGACGCTCACCACGCCGGCAATGTTGCCGGCCTTGGGCTGGGCACCGCTCATGCCGCCAAGCCCTGACGACACGAAGAGGGGCTTGCGCCCACTGCCCTGCATCACCCGCCGGGCGGCATTGAGCACGGTGATGGTGGTGCCGTGGACGATGCCCTGCGGTCCGATGTACATATACGAGCCTGCCGTCATCTGGCCATACTGGCTCACGCCCAAGGCGTTGAAGCGCTCCCAGTCGTCGGGTTTCGAGTAGTTGGGAATCACCATGCCGTTGGTCACCACCACCCGCGGCGCATCGCGGTGCGAGGGGAAGAGGCCCAGCGGATGGCCCGAATACATCACCAGCGTCTGTTCGTCGGTCATCTCGCTGAGGTAGCGCATGGTCAGCCTGTACTGCGCCCAGTTTTGGAAGATGGCCCCATTGCCGCCATAGATGATGAGTTCGTGCGGATGCTGTGCCACCCTGGGGTCGAGGTTGTTCTGGATCATGAGCATGATGGCTGCCGCCTGCAGTGACCGATGGGGATAGTGGTCGATGGGGCGCGCCATCATCTCATAACTGGGGCGGTAACGATACATGTAGATTCGCCCATAGTCTTTCAACTCTTGGGCAAACTCAGGGGCCAGCTTGGCGTGCAGCTTGCGCGGAAAATAGCGCAGGGCATTGCGCAGAGCCAGCTGTTTCTCTTCGTCGGTGAGGATGTCCTTGCGCCTGGGCGCATGGTTCACAACCTGGTCGTAAGGCTGGAGTTCGGGCAAGGCATCGGGTATGCCGGCCCGTATCTCGGCTTTGAATGCGTCTATTGTCATAAGTCTCAGATTTTATATACTACAATGTCCATAATCTCCTTTTCCTCACGGTCGGCCTCGTCCACAAGGGCATCGGCCTCTCCCACGAGGGCATCGGCCAGCGCGCGGTCTTTCAGCGAGGCCGCGTTGATCTTGACGTTGAGCCATGCCCCACGCACGGCGGCCCGCACGGCCAGGGCTCCCACGCCAGCATCCGACACGCTGTTGGGGTTGCCCTCAGCTGCCATTGCCCGACAGAGTGCAAAGGCCTCATAGGCAGTCTTCATGGTCTGTAGTGGTACCTGCGTGGCATTGAGCGTGGCAGCTTGGATGGCCGCGGAGCGCTGCATCTTTTCCTCATCGGTACCCTTGGGCAGGGAAAAGGCATCCATGATCTGGTTGAACGCATGGGTGTCTTCGTCGACGAGCGCAAGCAGTCGGCGCATGAGCTGCTGCCCCTGCACGGCCCATGTGCTGAACTCCTGCCAGCGTTCGTCCCAGCCACGCTTGTGGCTCGACAGGTTGGCCACCATGGCACCCAGGGCAGCCCCCAAGGCACCCATGTAAGCGGCGATGCTGCCACCGCCGGGCGCAGGCGACTCGCGCGAGGTCTCCTCGGCAAAGGCCTTGACCGTGAGGTCAGCCAGCCGGGCACCCTTACCGTCATCTTCCAACAGATACTCGATGACCTTCTCGCGGGCATTGAAAGGCTTGAGGTCGTCGAGGCCCATCGACCTGACGGCCATCTTCACCACGTCGTCTTCGGGAATGCCGGTAGAGCGTTGCTGCTTCTCCAGAAAATAGTTGCCGGCATCGATGAGTGTGCTCTTGGGTATGAGTCCTACGATCTCGGTACCGGTCACACGCAGACCGCGCTGCCGGGCACAGCGGCACACCTCGTCGAAAGCCTTGTGCAGCGGGGTGACGTGGATGTTGGTGATGTTCATCGAGACCTGCGCAATGCCATATTCGTCGATATACCACCCTATGGCCTTGGTACACTTGAGTGTGCCGGGCTGCGACAACGGCCGGCCCTGGTCATCGGTCAGCACCTTGCCTGTGAGCGCCCCGCCCTCGCGCAGCGGCCGGCCCTTCTCCCTGACGTCGAAGGCCACGGCGTTGGCACGACGGGTGGAGGTGGTGTTGAGGTTGAAGTTGACGGCAATGAGAAAGTCGCGCGCGCCCACCACCGTGCAGCCCGTGCGGGCGATGGCCTCGTCGTAGGGACGGGCACCAAAGTCGGGTGCCTTGGTAGGGTCGGCCAGTTTCTCGGCCAGCGCTTCATACTCGCCTGCCCTGCATACGGCCAGGTTGCGACGCTCGGGGCACAGTGCAGAAGCCTCATAGCAATAGGTGGGAACACGCAGCTCGTTGGCAATGCGCTCGGCCAACTGACGCGCCAGTTCGGCACACTCGTCGAGGGTGATGCCGGCCACGGGAATCAAGGGCAGCACGTCGGTGGCACCCATGCGGGGATGGGCTCCGTGATGATGCCGCATGTCAATCAACTGGGCAGCAAGGGACACGGCCTGGAATGCGGCCTCGCACACCGCCTCGGGACTGCCCACAAAGGTGACTACGGTACGGTTGGTGGCCTCGCCGGGGTCGACATCGAGCAACTTTACTCCCTCACACTGCTCAATGACATGGCTGATGGCCTGAATAACCTGTTTGTCGCGTCCCTCACTGAAATTGGGGACACATTCGATGATACGTCCGTCTTGTTTCATAGTATGAATAATATAAATTAGGTGTTTTTAGTTATAGGAGCAAATATAGGTGATTCTTAACAAATATGCAAGAAAAATGCGGAAGATTTGATGCTGTTTCTCTAAACCAAGCCCTTCCTCTGTGAATACTACCGGGTATTCATCAGTTCCCTTGACCGACGCCCGAAACGATGTCCTGATATACGCATAATTGGCTTTAAGCAATACGAAAGCTATCTAATGCCACAGTCTAAGCCATTCGGTGATGCACTGCTTCTAGTCGAAGCAGAGTCTGTTTCTAGTCGAAGTAGAGTCTGTTTCGAGTCGAAGCAGAGTCTGTTTCGAGTCGAAGTATGTCACCGGTGGGTCATGATGAAAGCAAGAAAAGAACATGGAGGCATTGGCAAAAGGCCGCTCCAGCTATGTCATTCAGGTGATTTGGTGCACCGCCAAAGTCCATTGTTGTGCCCAGGGACAGGTATCGGCTTTTACGAGTATGATATGATTTATTGTATTTATAGTGTTAAAAATTTGGTAGTATACTATAAAAACTATATATTTGCACCTAGAAAACATTGTCAATGACAACAATTATTAAATAAATAGAGCGCCTATCGACTTACATTTACTTCATCAAATGAATTAAAAAAAATGAAGAACCTTGCAGGAATGACCGACGAAGAGTTGGCGTTGTGCTACATGGACGGTAACGACCGGGCGTTTGATTTGCTGTTGTCACGCAATCAATCAAAGCTATTTTCATACATTCTCTTTGTGGTGCACGATCAAGATAAGGCGAACGACATTTTCCAGGAGACCTTTATCAAGATCATCGTTAAGTTGCAGAGCGGGAAATATGTGCCCACCGGAAAATTCGGGGCATGGTGCATGCGCATTGCACACAATGTGATTATGGACTCGTACAGGGGCCAGAAGGCTGAACATATCATCGAGCCTACAGCCGACAACGACCTGTCTAGCCTGAGCGCTGACCATCTGCTCGATTCGAACATCGAGAGCAAATATATCAACGACCAGGTGCTGAGCGACGTGAAAAAAATGATGAACCTGCTACCCACATCACAGCGCGAGGTGGTGTTCATGCGCTTCTACCAGCAAATGTCGTTCAAGGAAATTGCAGATACCACGGAAGTGAGCATCAACACAGCACTGGGACGTATGCGGTATGCCATACTCAATATGAGACGCATGGCTTACGAACACCAAATCCAGTTGCAGTTGGACTGACCTGATGATCACCCGTTCGCTCCAAGGACTTTCTTACGGTTGTCTCGTTAACAACAGCAATGCTTTGCAGCAATATCCTCTGGGGATGTGCAGCAAAGCATTGTTAGTTTAGATGCTTAATAAGGTCAAAGTGCCTTCAACCGTGCAATGGTACCAATAGGGTCGGCGGCATTGAAGATATAACTTCCACTCACCAGCACATCCACTCCAGCAGCCACCAAGCGGGGGGCTGTTGTGCCATTCACTCCGCCGTCGACTTCGATCAACGCCTTTGAGCCACTCTCGGCAATTAGCTTGCGTAGGCGCTTCACTCTGGGAATGGTGTTCTCGATAAACTTCTGCCCGCCAAAACCGGGGTTGACACTCATCAGCAAAACCATGTCTACGTCGGCTATAACATCCTCGAGCAACCAGACGGGTGTAGAGGGATTCAAAGTGACGCCCGCCTTCATACCGGCATCATGAATCTCGTGGATGGTGCGGTTGAGATGGACCGACGCCTCATAGTGGACGTTCATCATCATGGCACCCAGCTTGGCAGTCTGGGCGATATATCGCTCAGGCTTCTGAATCATGAAATGTACATCTAACGGCTTATCGCAAATGGCCTTCACTGCTTCCATCACCGGGAAACCGAAAGAGATGTTGGGCACAAATGTGCCATCCATTACATCGCAGTGAAGCCAGTCGGCCTCGCTACGGTTGATCATATTGATGTCGCCCTTCAAGTTGGCAAAATCGGCAGCCAGCAACGAAGGGGAAACGATTGTCTTCATGAAGAAGTGTTTTTGTGGGATAAAAAAATGTTGATAACGGTCAGTTCATGCACATGGGCAACGTCTTGCCGTCTGCTTTCATCGCCCGATACCGATAGGCTATCTGGCGAATAATATGTAATGTGACCTCTGAGGGGCCATTGTCTTCAGGAGTAAAATGCTTCATAGGCGATATGCGATTTGGAATTGCGTTTTGTTCTTATAACGCCCCGCACTACGCTTTATTACATCCGAAACAGAGTTTATACTACAATTTCATCCTTTTTTAATACGTTACTCTTGCCACTAAGCGAAATCTTTGCTATATTTGCAATATATATTAATCTTTAATTCAGTTTTCTATGAACAAAATTTTACGCTTAGCATTATCTTTGGCCCTATCAACCTTTGGGGCAATGGCCTATGCTCAAGAGGCCATTTTTGATTGGAGTGGGGTTACAACCACTACAGTAGCTACTACACAGAATATCTATACTTCAGTACCAATTACACTTACTTTCGACAAGGGCAGTGGGTCTAATTGGCCTTCAGAGAACAAGGAAGGCTCTATACGAATGTACGCAAATTCAACTCTTACCATCAAAGCAGCCGATGGTTATGTTATTACCAAAGTTGTGTTCACACCGATTAGTTCAACGTACTCTGCCTCCAACCTTGCTTATGATGAGAAAGCAATCTCTGACGAATGGACAGTTCCCACGCCAGCATCGGAGATCCTGCTAACTGGCAAACAAAATGTACGACTAAAAAAAGTTGTTGTATCATATACTGCTACCTCTAGTGATGTGGTAACAGCACCCAGCATTATGGGCATAACTCCTTTTGTAGGTTCCACAACAGTAACGCTGACAGCAGCTACAGGCAGCTCTGTCTACTACACAACCGACGGCACCGATCCCACAAACGCATCTACGCTCTACACTACACCATTTACGCTTAATGCTTCGGCAACTGTGAAGGCCATCGCCTACAAAGGTACCACGCCAAGCCTGGTAGCCACAAAGGAATTCACAGCAGCCTACAACGCTTCTGACATAGCTGACTTTAAGGCACAGACTGTCGGCACTGTACAAAACCTGACACTTAATAACGCAAAGGTAATCTATGCTGATGATATAAATAAATATGTCTACGTGAAAGACGAGACCGGTGCTGTCTGCTTCTATGAAGCAGGCCTTGGCCTTACGACAGGCGACGTGCTCAACGGATCGGTAGCTGGCGAGCTGAGCATCTTCAACAACATGCCCCAGTTTAAGGCCAACTCTATGACGAACAAAGATAAACTTACTCAGAGTACAGGTACTCCAGAAGAGCCCATTGCCGCAACGGTGGCTGAATTACTGAGCGACAAGTATCTCTGCAACCTCGTGCAAATCTCGGGTGTGAAGCTCGACTCTGTTGACGGCAATCTTTACGCCTACCAGGGGGATGCCCAGATTCAAATCTACGATTCGTTCAAGAAGCTGGCAGGTGTTCAGATTGTCAAGGGCAACGAAAACAACATCGTAACTGGAATTCTTGTGGTTTATAAGGATACATACGAAATCTATCCCATCACTGTGGATGGCATCGTGACCACTGCTATCACCGACCTTAAGGCTGACTCTGCCAACACATATTCTCCTGTGTATAACCTCGCCGGTCAGCGTGTGCAGCCCAGCTACAAGGGTGTAGTGATTCAGAACGGCAAGAAGTTCATCCAGCGTTAACCCCACTTCAGCCCACAGAGGCGTACTTTCATACTTTGCAGACCTCCGCCGCATAGACAGCGACGGAGGTCTGTTTGTTTATAGCTTGGGGAAGAATCAAGTCAGGACATGCCGAATGATAGGCAACCATCACTGGAAAAGAGCAGGTAATGGATGGAATAGAAAAATCCATGTGTCAACAGTAATAAACTGTCAACACATGGAATATAAGAAATCTAATGATGATTCTCTGAAGCCCGATTAGTCAATCCACTTCACATAGCAGAAGTCCTGACGGTGAGGCAGGTTGGCGTTCTTCGGGAACATGCGGACGCAGCTACGGAAGGCACCGGCCTTGTCGAGCTCAACCTTCAGTTCGAAGGTGTAGTTGTTGCCTTCGTGGCCTACCATCTTAAACTCGTGTACGCTATAGATCTTGCGGTCAGAGGGGTCGGTATCGGGCTTCAGGGTTACAAGCTCCAGTCCGATGGCATCCTCGAGACCCTGCTCATCGATGACATAGCGAAGGGTATAGGTAACGCCTGTCTCACCGCCGTTCTCAAGCAATCCTGTGTCTTTGCCGACCACACGAATGCTGTCCCAACGCTCGGCCACAGTCTCTTTCCAGAGTGCGATGTCCTTGGCCAGACGGCCGTTGTTAGCAGCCAACTTCTTGAAACGGGCAGCCTCCTTCACATAGAACTTGTCGTAATAGTCGTCAAGCTGACGCTTCATCGTATAGTGAGGCGCGATGGTGGAGATAGAGTTCTTGATGACCTTGATCCAGTTCTCGCTATAACCCTTCTTGTTCTTGGCATAGTAGAGCGGGATGATCTCGTTCTCGAGAAGCGAGTAGATGGTGGCGGCATCGAGCTGATCCTGATACTCCTGGTTCTGATAGGTACGCTCCTGGGGAAGTGCCCAACCCGCACCCTGACGGTAACCCTCAACCCACCATCCATCGAGCACGGAGAGGTTGACTACGCCGTTCATCTCGGCCTTCTCGCCAGATGTGCCAGATGCCTCGAGCGGACGGGTAGGTGTGTTCATCCAGATGTCAACGCCCGAAACCAGGCGGCGAGCCAGCTGCATGTCATAGTCCTCGAGGAAGATGATCTTGCCAAGGAACTCAGGACGCTGACTGATCTCATAAATCTTCTTGATAAGACCCTGTCCGGCACCGTCGGCAGGATGTGCCTTACCCGAGAAGAAGAACAGCACGGGATGCTCGGGGTCGTTGACGATCTTGTTCAGGCGGTCGATGTCGGTGAAGAGCAGATGGGCACGCTTGTAAGTGGCGAAACGACGGCAGAATCCGATCATCAGCGCATTGGGGTTGATACGCTCGAGGAGCGACATCACACGGGCGGGGTCGCCCTGATTGCGAAGCCAGGTCTGGGTGAACTTCTCGCGGATATAGTCCACCAGCTTTTTCTTCAGCGTCAGACGAGTGTTCCAGATCTCATCGTCAGAGACATTGTTGATGGCATGCCAAATCTCTTCGTTGCTCTGGTCGCCCATAAAGCTGTTGTCGAAATATTTGTCATAGACGTGACGCCACTCAGTGGCTGTCCAAGTGGGGAGGTGTACACCATTGGTGACATAACCCACGTGGTTCTCCTCCGGATAGTAACCCGACCAGATGGGGGCAAACATCTTCTGGCTTACCCAGCCGTGCAACTTACTTACGCCATTGACCTCCTGACAGGTGTTGCAAGCGAAAGTGCTCATGCAGAATCGCTCGCCGTGGTCGCTGGGATTCATACGGCCCATGCCAATGAATTCGTCCCAGCTGATACCCAGACGCTCGGGGTAGCCACCCATGTATTTGCCAAAAAGGGTCTCGTCGAAATAGTCGTGACCGGCAGGAACGGGGGTATGAACGGTGTAAAGCGAAGAGGCACGCACCAGCTCCATGGCCTCGTTGAAGGTAAGACCACTGGCCACATAGTCGCACAGACGCTGCAGGTTGCAGAGGGCTGCATGACCTTCGTTGCAATGATATACCTGCTTCTCAATACCCAGCTTCTTCAAAGTAAGAATACCGCCAATACCCAACAGGATCTCTTGCTTCAGACGGTTCTCCCAGTCGCCACCATAAAGTGAGTGGGTGATGGGCTTGTCGAACTGAGAGTTCATATCATTATCGGTATCAAGCAGATACAACTTGATGCGACCAACGTTGGCACACCAAACCAAGGCATGCACCTGATAGTTGATATAAGGAACGTCTACCACCACCTGGTTGCCGTTCTCGTCGAGCACACGCTCGATGGGCAGCGAGTTGAAGTTCTGTGCATCGTACTTGGCAATCTGCTGACCGTCCATAGACAGGGTCTGTGTGAAATAGCCATAACGATACAGGAAACCAACTGCACAGAGGTCTACGTTGCTGTCGGATGCCTCCTTGAGGTAGTCGCCAGCCAACATACCCAGACCACCCGAATAGATCTTGAGCACCTGATTCAAACCATATTCCATAGAGAAGTAAGCCACAGAAGGACGCTTGCGATTGGGCTCGACATCCATATAGGCACGGAACTTCCCATAGACATCGTTCACACGCTTCATGAGCGTCTTGTCCTTGACGATGGCTTCCTTTCGGTCATACCCCAGACGCTCAAGGAGCAACACAGGATTGTGGCCAACCTCGTCGTAAAGTTTATCATCTAAGCTCTTGAACAGGTCACGAGCTTCATAGTTCCAAGCCCACCACATATTGTGAGCCAGCTCGTCCAAGCATTCAAGCTGCTTAGGAAGACGGGATTTGATGCTCAGTTCTTTCCACTGAGGCGCATTTGCATAATCTGCTTTAATTTTCATAAACTACTGATTTACTGAATATGTTTCTATGATTCTTTTCTTAATTCAGCCTTGCGAAGAGCCATGTCGTAGGCGTCTTCATAATACTTGATAAAGTTATCCCACAAAGCGCGAGTTGAGAGTTTCTCGGCATTGGATCGTGCCTTTTTCAGCTGGGCACTGGTAAACTGAGAGTATTTTGCTACGGTGTCTTTGATGGCATCAGCCACCTCGGAGTAATTATAGTCGGTACGATGGATGACCTTGACTCCATCCTCAATCTCGCCCTCATACCCTAGCTCAGAATTGACCCACAGACCAAAACCGGCAAGATCGGTGGTAACACAAGGAACCTTAAAGGCGATGGCCTCAAGGGGGGTATACCCCCAAGGCTCATAATATGAGGGGTAGATGCAAAGGTCATTGCCCAACACCACATCATAGTAGGTCAGGTTGACAATACCATCGTCGCCTGTAAGATAGCAAGGCAGAAAGATCAACTTGACCTTATCCTCCAGGCGGTTATGCATATCAAGATACTTAAGCATGCCCAATACATTGTCATGCGACATATTATTGAGCCAGTGCGTCAACTCCGGAACATCCAAAGGCGTTGTAAACTTCTTTTTGCTGGACAGACGATCTTGCAGATCCTTGCGTGGCTCCCCTACCCAACCAGGAACGTCGATGAATGCCAAAACGTTTTTCTTGAGTTCTTTATCCCGCAACAGACGGTTCATGGCTTCAATATACACATCAACGCCTTTGTTGCGAAATTCATATCGACCGCTGGTTGAGACAATCAGCGTGTCATCCCCCAAATCAGTACCCAACAAAGCATTGGCAACATCCAACAAGCGCTTACGAGCTACCATACGCTTGCGCGTAAAAGCGGGCCCCTGGGGCACAAAGTTGTTCTCAAAGCCATTGGGTAATACTACATCGACAGGCTTGTCGAGCAGTTCTGCACACTCGCGAGCTGTAATCTCACTCACTGTCGTAAAACAGTCCACATGATGTGCTGTCTGCTTTTCTATGGAGTGTTTGCTCTGCATATTGAGCTCCTCAGCCATCTGGTCACCATTATAAGCAAAAAGATAGTCGTAAAGGGGCTTGTTGTTGCCGGCAATGCTGCGCCCTATACTGGTGGCATGAGTCGTAAAGATGGTGCCGACCTGAGGAAGATGCTTGTTGATATATAGAAGGCTCAAACCCAACATCCATTCGTTACCATGATAAACTACTTGTTGGGATGAATCTAAATAGTAATGATAAAAACTCTCTACCACAAGGGCCGAGGCATAAGAAAACATAGATGCCTCATCATAATCACCATAACCATGCAGACTATCAACATGATAGTCATTCCAAAGTTCTGTGTAGATTGTATCTTTCTGCAAAAAATAAACGGAGAAATCAACCAGGATAGCTATTGGCTGACCGGGAATATCCCAGCGACCAACTTTTACCTGAAGACCATTTCTCATTGCTGATTTTGTCCAATCTGAAAATAAACGGTTATCCGCAACAAAATACGGACAATCCTTCTCCTTCCAAATATCCGGGCCAATGAAAATGATACGGTCTTTAATCTTATCCTGTAATGTCTTTGCCCTTGTAGATAAAACGGCATAGATGCCACCTACCTTATTGCAGACTTCCCAACTAGATTCGAATATATAATCGGGAAACAACTTTCCTTTTACCATATTTTATCAAACTGATGTTGCAAAGATACTATAAAAAACACAATATTCAAACGATAAATGACATATTTTTCCAAAATAACTTGTTTAATTGAGATATTCGAGTAACTTTGCATCAATTAATTTAAAGTAAATATGAAGAAGACTCTATTATTGCTGATATTCAGCGCAATAAGCTTGCTTACAATTGCGCAGAGCCCATTGCGAGATAATGATAGTATTACCTTTAGCGGTTACCTCTACAACAAAGAATATGACATCTACATAGACTTCAACCTGTACCATAATAATATCGTGGTGCCTAACCAAGAAATCTATGGTGAACTCCCTGGCTATCTGGGTGATAAACAAGATGCCAGAAAGTGGCTGTTTGTTTCCGCTCAGATCAAAGGAAAGAAGAAAGCCACAATAAGCATCATCAATGACTATGGCAGCGAGGATCTAACGGCTACATTAACAGTAAAAGACGACAGCACATATATCTTTCGGCAAGACGAAGGCAGTACAATCAAGATTGCACGAAACAGAAAATGGCTTAAACTTCCAACTCAGTTGGAATTCATCAAAAGATAATTTTTGTAGGCTCAATTGTTGGTGGATTAGTTAACAGAAACAATATGAGGTAGAAAATGATATTGTACAATAAACTTATTTTTTACTGCCGGTATGGTCAACTGCTACACACAAGCAGTTCAGCCTACACGTAATAAAGTAATAAAGCTATCAACCAACCCAACCCAACATCATATACCAAAACAACCTACAAACAGACGAACCACGTACAACAACTATTCTAGAAACCAACGTCCTATCCCCAACAAACCTCCCCATCATGTTCCCAAAACAAACAAGCTAATCATCACACCAAAATCAGGCTAAAATAAACAAACCTTCCCACCAACACAAAAAAAAAGAGCCCCGAGGATATCATCTATCCCCAGGGCTCCGTATGAAAAAAGGCAGCTACCTACTCTCCCACATTGCATTGCAGTACCATCGGCGCAAGCGGGCTTAAC
>JBHAFS010000075.1:0-15701 GCA_041856205.1 Prevotella sp. | reverse complement strand
ATGTTTGTTGTTGGGGGGTGTATTTGTTGGTTTGTAGGCGGCCTGGCTTGTTGGTGCATCTCCCCTCCCTTGGGAGGGGCCGGGGGTGGGCGCTTAATTTACTCTAAACGTCTTGAAATAGCCGAGGCACACGCTGCGCCACTCGCGGGCATTGTCGAGCTGGTGTTGCAGCAGACTGTCGGTGAGCTGCCACTGCTCGGCATCGACGGCATGGCGGATGAGGTCGGAGCGCCACAGCGCCTGGTAGGTCACCACGCGGCGCACGCCCTCGTCGTACTTGTCGCAGAGGCCCTGCCACAGCGTGCGGCCGGAGTGCAGGCGGTAGGTCCAAGGCAGGTGGTGGAACCACAACAAGTATTCCTCGGGGCAGGTCTCCACCTTATTATATAGTGTGGCGTAAGGCTCCCGATACTGACTCGTGGCCCCCGTGCCCGTGTCGGCGGTGCGGTCGAAGCCCACCCCGAGGCTGTCGGCCTTGTGGTAGTACACCGGGCACCACTCGATGGGGTACTCGGCCTTGAAGCCGTCGGGCTCGGGGCCGTAATGGTGGTCGAACTTGAAGATATGGTGCAGGCCCAGCGGCATCATATAGTTGACGCAGGCCTCGCGCGAGGTGAGCATCATGTCTTCGATGACTGCCGTGGCATCGGCGTTGGCCTGGGTGAAGGTCTGGGCAATCCATTCGCGTGCGATCTGCTCGGAGGTGAGCTGCGGGTTCCAGGCCAGGCGCCCGAAGGCATACCAGTTGGCCTGCGAGAAGGGATGGCCGCACCAGTTGTCGTCGTCGCCCGTGTTGGCCACGCCGGCGATGCCCTTGAGGCGTGAGGGACTGACAAAGTTGAAGAACTCACGCCACATCGGGGCGAGGTACACCAGGTGGCGCGACTGCCCGAGATACTCCTGGGTGATCTGCAGCTCGGCCATCTGGGTGGTGTGATGGATATTGTCGAAGATGGGGGCGTAGGGCTCACGCGGCTGGAAGTCGAGCGGCCCGTTCTTCGACTGCAGGATGACATTGTCGCGGAACTGCCCGTCGAGGTGCTTAAACTCAGACACGGCCTGCTTCACGCGGTCCTCACCCTTGTGGTTGGCCCCGTAGACAAACGAGCGCCAGATCACCGTGCCGCCGTAGGGGCGCAGGGCGTCGGCCAGCATGTTGGCTCCCTCGGCATGAGAGCGGTGATAGTCGCCGGGGCCGGGTTGCCCCTCGCTGTTGGCCTTGACGAGGAAACCGCCGAAGTCGGGGATGAGCTTATAGATCTCTTTGGCCTTGGCCTGCCACCACCGCTGCACGCCCTTGTCGAGCGGGTCGGCGGTCTTGGTATGGCCCAGGGCCATGGGCGAAGCGAAGTTGATGCTGAGGTACACGCGGATGCCGTAGGGGCGGAGGAAGTCGGCAAAAGCCTTCACCTTCTCGAGGTAGGCACGCGTCATCATCTTCGGACTGGCATTGACATTGTTGAGCACCGTGCCGTTGATGCCCACCGAGGCATTGGCGCGGGCGTAGATGGTGAGGCGCCGGCGCAGCTCAGGCGACAGCTTGCCACCGTCGACCTGCTCCCATTTCCAGATGCTCTTGCCGGCATAGCCGCGCTCCACGCTGCCGTCGAGGTTGTCCCAATGGTTGAGCATACGCAGGGCGAAGGCCGGCCGCTCGGTGATGTCGGTAGCAGGGGCGCAGCAGCTCTTCTTGGTGCCTTGGCAGGTCGGCCGCGCGGTGTTCTGCTGCCGCAGCAGGGCGTAGGCGCCGTAGAGCAGTCCCAGCTCGTTGCCGGCTGTGATGACCGCCTTGCCAGCTGCCTGCCCTTCTGCACAGGCTCCCGAGAGCTGCAGGCGGTAGCCGTCGCCAAGCTGCTGGGCGGCGTCGAGCTGCAGCGTCACCGTCTGGCCGCGCCAGCGCTGTTCCAGTTCGCCCTTGGCCAGGGCGACGGTGGGCGACAAGGGGAGCGTGGTGGTGACCTGGCAAGGAGTAGTGGGCGCGCCGGGGTGGCCCAGCCACAGCCACTGACCGTTGTCGCCCCAGGCCAGTGTGGGCAGCAAGGTCAGGATGAGTAGTAGTAGGTTTGTTTTCATTGTCATTATCGTGATGGGTTTGATGAAGATATCATGTTGATGGAGCCTAAAGGGCAAGGGGCCGCCATAGCCTCTGCGGCGGTAGGTCATCCGTTGCCGTGCTTGGCCGCATATTCGGTGGGTGTCATTCCGAAGTGGCGGCGGAAGACGGTGGAGAAGTGCGACTGGTTGCTGAAGCCCACGTCGTAGGCCACCTGCGTGACGTTGATCTTGTTCTCGCGTATGAGCTGGGCGGCGCGCTCCAGCCGCAGGTTGCGGATGAAGTCGCTGGTCGAGATGCCCGTCATCTCCTTCATCTTACGGTGGAGCTGGGCCCTGCTGATGCCCACGTCCTGGGTGAGGGCCTCCACGTTGAACGTCGAGTCGGAGATATGCTCGTTCACCGAGCGCATGATGCGTTCCATGAGCTGCTCGTCGTTGCCCTTCACCTCCTTGTATTCCACCTTGTCTTCCTGTTTCTGCGCGCCCGAGAACTTGCCCTTCAGTCGTCGCACATTGTCCACGAGGTTGTCGATGCGCACATGCAGCTCGTCGATGCTGAAAGGTTTCTCCAGGTAGGCGTCGGCACCGTAGCGCAGTCCGACGATGCGGTCGGCCACCTCGCTCTTCGAGGTGAGCAGTATGACGGGCACGTCGCTCACCTGGGTGTTGCCCTTGATGGCCTTGAGCAGGCTGATGCCGTCCATCTCGGGCATGACGATGTCTGAGACCACCAGGTCGTAGTCGTCGGTGAGCAGGGCCTGCAGGGCCTCCTTGCCGTTGGCAAAGCGGCTGATGCGGTACCAGCTGCGCAGCTCGCTCTCGATGTAGCGGGTCAGGTCGTCGTCGTCGTCGACCACCATCACCCGCAGGTTACGGTTGGCATATGACGGCCGTTTCTCGGGCTTGGGCTCCTGCGCCTCGGGGCCGAGGTCTATCTCTTCGGGCTTGAGGTGGTCCTTGCCCAGGGGCAGCGTCACCTCCAGACAGGCACCCTGGCGGCCGTCGGTGCGGTTGTAGGCCTTGATGGTGCCGCCGTGCAGTTTGACGATGGCCCGGCTGAGGTTGAGCCCTATGCCCGTGCCCTCCATCTGCAGCTCCTGGGCATTGCGTCCCTGATAGAACCGCTCGAAGAGTCGCTCGGTGTGCTCGTCCTTGAAGCCCACGCCGCTGTCGACGAGGCGTATGACGGCCTGGCGGTCGTCGTGGCTCACCGAGTAGCGTATCTCGCCGCCGTCGGGCGTGTATTTGAAGGCGTTGGAGAGCAGGTTCGACAGCACCTTCTCGAAGTTCTGCCGGTCTACCCATACGCGTACCTCGGGGTCGGGATGGTCGAAGGCGAAGGTGATGCCCCGCTGGTGGGCGTTATACTGGTACATCGAGCAGATGCCGCCGATGATCTTCACCAGGTCGGTCTCGCGACAGTGCAGGCGCATCTGGTTCTTGTCTATTCGCCGCTCGTCGAGAATCTGGTTCACCAGCAGCAGCAGTCGCTGCGCATTGCGGTCGATGGTGTCGATATACTGCCGGTTGTCGGCATCCTGCGTCCGCTCCTTCAGTTTCTGCAGCGGTCCGAGGATGAGCGTCAGCGGCGAGCGGATATCGTGGGTGGCGTTGATGAGGAACCGCATCTTCTGCTCCTCGGTGTCGATGCGGCGGCGGCGGTCGATGTAATAGAGCACGAAGGCCAGCAGCCCCAGGCCCAGCAGTCCATAGAGCAGGTAGGCCCAGGTGGTGGCATACCAGGGGTTGCGCACGCGCACGGTGATGACCTTGGTCTGGCGCGAGGTGGCACCGTTGTTCATGGCCCGCACCTCTATGGTGTAGGTGCCGGGCTTGATCTCGTTGAACGAGATAGCATTCGTTCCCTCAGTGGTCGACGTCCACTCCGAGGCGCCGTTCACCCGGTATTGGAAGACGATGTTGTCGGTGTTGCGGTAGTTGAGCAGCGAGAACTCCATCGTAAAGTTGTTTTCGTCGTAGCCCACCTCGAAGCGGTCGCCCATGGCGCTGCGCTCCTTGCCGTTGACGATGAAATGGGTGAGAAACACCTCGTCCATCTGCACGCGGCTGCCCTTGACGTCAAGCGGATTGAAGGCCGTGATGCCCTCGTTGGTGGCGAAGCACAGGCGACCGTCGGCCAGCGTGGCCTGTCCGCCCACGACATACTCGCGCGAGAGCAGTCCGTTGCCGTTGATATGTCCGATAAATTTCCGCTGGCGGTGGTCGTACTGCCAGATGCCGTTGATGGTGCTGAGCCAGAGGTCGCCCGCAGCATCTTCGCTGATGCCGCAGACGAGGGCACTGCCCATCTCGTCTGACTGTGGGAAGCGTTGCAGGCGGTTGGCCTTTCGGTCGTAGAGGTAGAGGCCCTGGGTGGTGCCGATGAGCATGTCGCCGTTGCGACGCTCGCAGAGGGCGCTCACGAGGATGTCGTCGAGCAGCACGTCCCAGCCGCAGATGCGGAAGTTGCCGTCGGCGGGATTCATGCACGACAGTCCGTTGGTGGTGCCGATCCAGAGCAGTCCGCGACTGTCGAGGCAGAGCGACTTCACCCAGTCGTTGCACAGCCTGCCCTTGCGCTTGTCGGGATGGTTCATGCTGTAGGTGCGCGTCTGTCGTGTCACCGTGTTGTAGACGGCGAGTCCGTTGCCGAAGTCGCTGACGAAGATGGTGCCCTCGCCATCGTCGGTCATGCAGTTGACGCCCCACCCCTTGAGCTGCATGGCCAGTCGGCTGCTGCCCGTTGAGGGACTGTAAGCATAGAGCGAGTTTTCGGTGCCGAGCCAGTAGCCATGGTGGCGGTCACGGTATATGGTGTTGGGGCCCTCGGGCGAGGGCACTCGTCCCTGCAGCCTGCCGTCGCGCGTGAAATGGTAGACACCGCTCTTCTGCACCGTACACCACACGCCGCCCTCCTCGTCGGGGGCTATCGACGAGATGCTGCTGCCCAGCCGCACGTCGAAGTCTTTGAACCCCCACGAGCTGAAGGCGTTGCGGTCTTGGTTGAGCTGCAGCAGTCCTTTCTTGTAGCAGCTCACCCATAGGTTATGGTCCTTGTCTTCGAACACATCGTTGACATTCGACGTGGCCAGGTCGAAGCGTGGGTTGTTGCTCACCACCTGCTCGAGGTGTCGCTGCCCCTTGCGGATGACCATCAGGCCCCGGCCCGAGGTACAGAGGTAGAGGTCGCCCTTGCTGCTGAGCATGCCCTTGCGAATGGAATACTGCTTGTCGAGGGCACTGAGGTCATAGCCAGCGTCGGTGATTTTGCCGCTAGCCTCATCGTAGCGCATGATGCCATACATGCACACCAGCAGCCGTCCGCCCTGTGTGCGGATGCTGCTCATCGCCGGCCCGACCTGGAGCGTGAAGTCGCGGCTGGATACGGGCCGCAGATTATTGACCTTCCACCGGCTGACGACGGCGTTGTGGCTACCCCGCCATAAGTTGTGGCGACTGTCTTCAAAAAGCTTGCTGGCAAACTCGTCGCTGCTGGCGCGCGTAAACTCGCGCAGGCGAACCACCTCGTCGGTGCCGGCCTTGACGGCACAGAGGCCGTAGCCTGCGGTGCCCAGCAGGATGTCGCCATCGGCCGTCTCGATGATCGACTCCACACGCGGGGCGATGCGGTCGGGGAAGGTGTAGCGGCGGAAACTGTTGGTATCGTAGAGATACTGGGCCAGGCCGCGGTTGGTGCCCACCCACAGACGGCGCTTGCTGTCGACCAAGAAGGTGATGACCTCACTGTTGGGCAGCGACGTGGTGTCCTTCGCGTCGGCATAATAATTGGAGAAGCGGTAGCCGTCAAACTTGTTGAGGCCATATTCGGTGCCCACCCAGATGTACCCGTAGGCATCCTGGGTGATACAGTCGATGGAACTGCTGGAGAGCTGGTTCTCGGTGGTATAGAGTCGGCTGTTGTCGGCATGGGTCACGACGACAAGCAGCATACAGGTCAAAACGAAAAACAATGGCCGAAGGGCTTTCATCATAATTTGGTTTTGTTTCAAGCTGAATAGGGTTAGTTGACTACGCAAAGATACAAAACGAAATCTTTGAAACCAAACAAAATCTCGATTTTTGATCAAATGAGACAAATAGAAACGTTATTGCTACCCGACAAAAAAGGGCTTCATGAGGTTTTTAGTAACTTTGCACCATCCACGGAAAGCGTCAGCACGTGTCATCCTATTGAAGTAATCAAAACAATCATACCTTTATGGAAAATAATCCTTCTCTCAGTGAGGCCCGGGGCTTCTACAGGCTCAGCTGGCTTCAGCGCATCGGATTCGGGTCGGGCGACCTGGCACAGAATCTCATCTATCAGACCATCTGCATGTACCTGCTGTTCTTCTACACCGACATCTATGGTCTCGATGCCGGCGATGCCGCCACGATGTTTCTCGTGGTGCGCCTCGTAGACGTGCTCTGGGACCCCCTCGTGGGCACCTACGTCGACAAGCACAACCCCAGCTGGGGCAAGTACCGCGCATACCTGGTCTTCGCCGGACTGCCGCTCACGGGCTTCGCCATCCTGTGCTTCTGGAACGGCTTCAGCGGCTCGCTGGCCTTCGCCTATGTCACCTATGTGGGCATGTCGATGTGCTACACGCTGGTCAACGTGCCCTACGGCGCGCTCAACAGCTCGCTCACACGCGACACCAACGAGATCACCATCCTCACCTCGGTGCGTATGTTCATGGCCAACTGCGGCGGACTGGCCGTGTCGGCCGGCGTGCCCATCCTCGTGGCCGTGCTCGCTGCCCAGAAGCTGCCGCTGGAGATGGCACTCTTCATGGGCCTGGGCTCACTGCCCTCGTTTATCTTCATGCCCATGGTGCCGGCCATCAAGCGCAAGATCGGCAAGAAGAATATGTTCTACGTCTTCCTCACCGTGGCCATCGTCGGCATGGTGGCCCTCTACATCATCAGCAAGTTCTTCTCGATGGCCGACAACATGACAGCCATCTACATCGCCCAGTTTGTCAAGTCGACGGGCGTCATCGTGGCCACGGGCTATATGTGGGCCCTCATCCCCGAGGTCATCTCGTTTGCCGAATACAAGACGGGCCGCCGCATATCGGGCATCGTCAACGCCCTCACCGGCATCTTCTTCAAGGCAGGCATGGCCCTGGGCGGCGTGGTGCCCGGCATCGTGCTCAAGACCACGGGCTATGTGGCCAAGGAGCAGGCCAACACCCTGCCCAAAGACTCCAGCGCGTGGTTCTACGCCATGCTCATCTACGCCGTCATCGGCCTGGTGCTGCTGCTCTTCTGCTTCTCGCAGACCAAGGAGCGCGTGGTGATGGACCAGAAAGAGACGGCCAACGTCAGGGTGAGCGACCTGTGGACCGAGTTCATGCGCAACAAGCCGCTGCGCGTCATCGCCCTGTTCTTCATCACGGCCTTCGCCATGATGTCGGTGGGCAACGCCGCCGGTGCCTACTTCATGAACGACATGGCCATGCAGACACCCGCCGCACAGGAGGGCATACGCTGGCTGGTATGCATCATCCCGGCCCTGCTGCTCGTGGTGGCGATGTTCATCATCAAGCAGTATGAGCTCTCCGACGAGGTGATCGACCAGATCAATATCGAGATTGAAGAACGCCACAAGGCATAACCACCCCCCCAACCTAACACAAAAGATGTTCAAAACGCACAGGGCCCCAGGCCCGTGACAATAACCAGCAATATGAAACACCGAATCATTCTGACAGCTGCCGCATCGCTGATGATCATGACCTCGGCCTGCGCACAGCAACCAACATTCAAGAGTACGCTCGGCAAGCACTTCCTGGTGGGAGCGGCCGTAGACACTCAACTGGTAAGGGGACACGACCCACGGTCGGCCGAGATCGTCAAGGCGCAGTTCAACTCCATCGTGGCCGAGAACTGCATGAAGGGCGAGGTCATCCATCCCGAGGTCAACCGCTACGACTGGGCCGATGCCGACCGCACCGTGGAGTGGGGCCTGAAAAACGGACAGGCCGTCATGGGCCACTGCCTGGTGTGGCACTCGCAGCCGCCACGATGGATGTTCACCGACGAGAAGGGCGACACCGTGAGCCGCGAGACGCTCATCGGACGCATGTACAGCCACATCATGACGGTGGTGAGCCGCTACAAAGGCAAAATCAAGGGATGGGATGTGGTGAACGAGGCCGTGCTCGACGACGGCTCTATGCGCCCCACACCTTACTACAAAATCATCGGACCCGAATACATCGAGCTGGCCTTCCGCTTCGCCCACGAGGCCGACCCCGACGCCGAGCTCTACCTCAACGACTACTCAATGTCGAACCCCGGACGGCGAGAGACCTACTGCCGCATCGTCAAAGACCTGCAGGCCAAGGGCATACGCATCGACGCCATAGGCATGCAGAGCCACCATGGGTACAACTTTCCCGACTGGAACGAGTTTGAGAAGAGTCTGGTGGCCTTTGCCAACCTCGGCATCAAGGTGCAGTTCACCGAGCTCGACATGAACATGCTGCCCAACCCACATGCCTTCAGCGGGGCGGAGATCAGCCAGCGATTCAACTACGACAAGCAGCTCAACCCCTACAAGGACGGGCTCACCAAGAAGGCCGAGAAGCTCTTCAACCAGCGCTACCTCGACTTCTTCCGCATCGTGCAGCGCCACAAAGACGTGGTGGAGCGCGTCACCTTCTGGGGCGTCACCGACAACCAGTCGTGGCTCAACAACTGGCCCGTGCCCGGACGCACCAACTACCCGCTGCTCTTCGACCGCAACTACCAGCCCAAGCCGGTGGTGAGCGACATCATCAAACTCTTCGAGTAGACTGTCACACCTTATTATATATATAGCAACAATGAAAGCAAGATACCTTTTCCCACAAGACTACATGGCCGACCCCTCAGCCAACGTGTTCAACGGCAAGCTCTACATCTACCCCTCGCACGACCGCGACAGCGGCGAGGCCTTCGACGATGACGGCGGCCACTTCCAGATGCAAGACTATCACGTGCTGCGCATCGACGGCGACCCGATGACGGCGCCCGTCGACGACTGCGGCTGCGTGCTCCACGTCGACGACGTGCCCTGGGCCGAGAAGCAGATGTGGGACAACGACGTGGTGGAGAAGAACGGCAAATACCACCTCATCTTCTCGGCCAAAGACTACAACGGCGTGTTCCATCTCGGCGTGGCCGTGGCCGACAAGCCCGAAGGGCCCTTCGTGCCCCAGCCCGACCCCATCCGCGGGTCGTATAGCATCGACCCCTGTGTCTTCAAGGACGACGACGGTGAGGTGTATGTCTACTTCGGCGGCATCTGGGGCGGACAGCTGCAGTGGTACCGAGACAACAAGGCGCTCAAGAACGAATACCTGCCCGAGGGCAGTGAAGCTCCTCTGCCCTCGCGTGTGGCCCGTATGACCGACGACTGCCTGCAGTTTGCCGAGATGCCACAGGCCGTGCTCATCGTCGACGACAACGGCAAGCCGCTGCCCGCCGACGACCCGCACCGGTTCTTCGAGGCCTCGTGGATGCACAAGAAAGACGGCCGCTACTATTTCTCCTACTCCACCGGCGACAGCCACCTGCTGTGCTACGCCGTAGGCGACAACCCCTACGGGCCCTTCACCTACAAGGGGGTGATCCTCGAACCGGTGGTGGGATGGACCACCCACCACAGCATCGTGGAGTATCAGGGGCGCTGGTGGCTCTTCCACCACGACTGCGTGCCGAGCAACGACACCACATGGCTCAGGAGCCTCAAGGTAGCCGAGCTATTCTATGATGACGAAGGCAACATTCCCACTGTAAAGTGAATACACAAGACCTGAGACTCTGTTAAGGCTCGACCCTGCACGCCGAGACACTCACCGGGGCCCTTCAACGGCCTCTTCCGATAAGGCAACGTCCCAATCGTCCCTGCGACAGAAAGGATACCAACGGAATGAGGCAAACGACTGCTACCCGTTGAACGGAAGTCAGGCTCCGTCACGCATACAGCGTGCCACGACTTGGTCATGTGATCACCAAGCCGCGGTACGCTGTATGCCATCATGCGATAACGAGACCTATGTCAAAGATTCAGCGGGGCAGTGCGAAAGATGGGCGGCAAGCGCTCCAATTCGAGCGCATGGTTTTCATCAGCCTAAAGAGAAAGAGCTCCTCTATGATGCGCCCTAAATGAAATCAGCCGGAAAGCCCAGCCGGTTTGGTATCGTTTCTGAAAATGGACGGCCGTGGCAAACCATTCGCCCGTTTTCATGCAGCCACACCACAGTTCTCCTGCCTCCTAAGCGCCATGATGCCACGCAGAGATTGCCGTCGGGGCCTCATACTTCTGCCCGAACCACACGCTACTTCGACTCAAAACACAACCTGATTCGACTCGAACCACAAGCTACTTCGACTCGAACCACGGCCTGATTCGACTCGAACCACACTTCGGAAAGCATGCGCAGCATGTACGCCGGCAACGGCGCCGCGGCATGAAACACATCGAAACGGCTTGCCAAAAGACAGCATTACCTGAAGAACAGGGCTCTTGGCCCGGCCACCCTCCACCATGCCATCAAGCCGTGGGCAGCTCAGCATAGCGGGGTGAGGAATACAGGGGCCTGCCGAAACAGGCTGCCGGAGAGACAGGAGAGGGCAGCAGCTGCCACCACCGGGTTTCCCGACTGAGCCGATTCAACCATTTGCCATTACCACCAAACAGATTAACATCAAAAAAACAAACTGCTTGCTCCCAAATCCCCAACTTCATATATCGCCAGCTTTACGAACCGCCGACAGCACAGATTCCTCAGAAAGCATGTCTGGCTCAATTCAAATTCACAGACCACCGGCACACAATGAACGGAGGGCACCGAAACCGGCGCACACTGCCTCATACACAATCATTTGTATTAACCTCTCGACTTCCTGAACACCAAAACCGACATCCATACTTCATATTTTAGAAAATAATATTTCATCTGGCGCAACACATAATAAATAAAAATAGAAAACATAGAATATCTAAATAATAACAAAGTTTTCTTTTTTATTTTGTATCTTATTCTATACTAGCTGTTTGACATTAATTAACATCACAAAAGTTATCCAAAACAAACAACTTATAGATCATTTCACTATCTTTGCATTACAAAAAACCAAACCATACTGCAAGACGTAACTTATTAAAAAGATATACAGAAATGATACAAACTGTAGTTAAACGAGACGGCCGCATTGTCGGTTTCAACGACCAAAAAATCCAGGCCGCCATCCGCAAAGCCATGCTTCACACCGAGAAAGGTGAAGACGAGTACCTCATCGAACGTATAACCGACCATATCACCGCCCGCGGCAAGGCGCAGATGTCGGTGGAGGACATCCAAGATGCCGTGGAGGTGGAGCTGATGAAGAGTGCCCGCAAAGACGTCGCGCAGAAATACATTGCCTACCGCAACCAGCGCTCCATTGCCCGCAAGGCCAAGACACGTGACGTGTTCATGGAGATTGTGAACATCAAGAAGAACGATGTCACGCGCGAGAATGCCAATATGAACGCCGACACACCGGCGGGCATGATGATGAAGTTTGCCTCAGAGGCCACCAAACCCTTTGTAGACGACTACCTGCTCTCCGAGGAGGTGCGCGAGGCCGTGAAGCACAACTACATCCACATCCACGACAAAGACTACTACCCCACCAAGTCGCTCACCTGCGTGCAGCACCCGCTGGACCACATCCTCAACTACGGCTTCGTGGCCGGGCACGGCTCCTCACGCCCGGCCAAGCGCATCGAGACGGCAGCCGTGCTGGCTTGCATCTCACTGGAGACGGCACAAAACGAGATGCACGGCGGACAGGCCATCCCCGCCTTCGACTTCTACCTGGCCCCCTTCGTGCGGTCGAGCTACCAGGAGGAGCTGCGCAACCTTGAGCAGCTAGCAGGCAAGAGCCTCGCTCACCTCATGGATGCGCCCATCGACGACTACCTCATCACCGACCTCGACGGCCTCGACGGCGACGACCGCCTGAAACAGCACGCCATCAACAAGACTGTCAACCGCGTACATCAGGCCATGGAGGCTTTCATCCACAACATGAACACCATACACTCACGGGGCGGCAACCAAGTGGTATTCTCGAGCATCAACTACGGCACCGACACCTCGGCCGAGGGACGCTGCGTGATGCGCGAACTGCTGACCTCGACCTACGAGGGCGTGGGCAACGGCGAGACCGCCATCTTCCCCATACAGATCTGGAAGAAGAAACGGGGCGTGAACTACCTGCCCGAAGACCGCAACTACGACCTCTACACCTATGCCTGCAAGGTGACGGCACGCCGTTTCTTCCCCAACTTCGTCAACCTCGACGCCACCTACAACCAGAACGAGCGCTGGCGTGCCGACGACCCCGAGCGCTACCGCTGGGAGGTGGCTACCATGGGCTGCCGCACACGCGTCTTCGAAAACCGCTTCGGCGACAAGACGAGCGTGGGACGCGGCAACCTCAGCTTCACCACCATCAACATCGTGAAACTCGCCATCGAATGTATGGACATCAAAGACCGTGACGAGCGCATAAGCATCTTCTTCGCCAAGCTCGACCACCTTCTAGAAGTCGCTGCCCGACAACTCGACGACCGTTTCCAGTTCCAGAAGACGGCCTTCGCCAAGCAGTTCCCCCTGCTCATGACCAAATTGTGGAACGGCTGTGAGCAACTCAACGCCGACGACACCATCGAGCGTGTCATCAACCAAGGCACGCTGGGCATCGGGTTCATCGGGCTGGCCGAGTGTCTGGTGGCCCTCACGGGCAAGCACCACGGCGAGAGTGACGAGGCGCAGCAGCTGGGCATCAAGATCGTGACTTATATGCGTGACCGCGCCAACGATTTCTCAGAGCTTTACCAGCACAACTACTCGGTGCTGGCCACGCCGGCCGAGGGTCTCAGCGGGCGATTCACGAAGATCGACCGCAAGCAGTTTGGCGTCATCGCCGGCGTGACCGACCGCGACTATTACACCAACTCCAACCATGTGCCCGTATATTATAAGTGCTCGGCACGCCACAAGGCAGAGGTGGAGGCGCCCTACCACACGCTGACGCGCGGAGGACACATCTTCTATGTAGAGATTGACGGCGATGCCACCCACAACCCGCAGGTCATCATGAGCGTGGTGGATATGATGGACCGCCTCGACATGGGCTATGGCAGCGTGAACCACAACCGCAACCGCTGCATGGAGTGCGGATACGAGAATGCCGTGCCCAACCTGCAGACCTGCCCGAAGTGTGGCAGCACGCACATCGACAAGCTGCAGCGCATCACCGGCTACCTCGTGGGCACCACCGACCGCTGGAACCACGGCAAGCTGGCCGAGCTCAAAGACCGCGTGACCCACCAGACACAGCCCCACGACAACAAAGAATCTCAACAATAACAACCTCATCAATGCCCTATGATCTCTATCCTTGACATCGTAGAAGACACCATGGTCGACGGCCCCGGCTTCCGTACGTCGATCTATTGTGCCGGCTGTCCCAACGCCTGTCCGGGTTGCCATAACCCGCAGTCGTGGGACATCAACCAGGGGCACGAGATGTCGACCGACGACATCATGAAGGTGATCGAGGCCGACCCCTTTGCCAACGTCACCTTCTCGGGCGGCGACCCGATGTTCCAGCCCGAGGGATTTGCGGAACTGGCCGAGGCCATCCGTGCCCGTACCGACAAGGACATCTGGTGCTTTTCAGGGTTCCGCTATGAGGCGTTGTTACAGAATCCACGTCAGCGCCGACTGCTCGAGCAGCTCGACGTGCTCGTAGACGGTCCCTTCGTCAAGGCGCTGCGCGACGAGAGCCTCGTCTTTCGCGGGTCGAGCAACCAGCGCATCATCAACGTCCCCGAATCGCTGCGGCAAGGCACTGTCGTGCTGATGCCGATCGACGCTCCCGCCCTCTCCATGCACCAACTCAGTGCATAGCCATCAACCATACACTACAAAAACATCTTGGCCGGTAGAAATGCTCTACCGGCCAAATTGTGTTCTGGCAGAAGCCTTTTCTCATTCCCCATTCCCTTCAATTATTCCACCTGAATATGATTTTCACAGATATAATTACTATCTTTGCATAAGATAGGCTGCACGCGGCCATTTGAACATGAATGTTCATGGCTCTTGCCTACGAAGGAAAATTATTAGCAATCATGAGATTATCATATTCAATTATCAGGATGATGGTTGCCGCATTGGCGGTAGGTACCCTTGTGGGTTGTAGCGACAAAAAAGAGAAGACAACGGAGGCGGAGGCACCCAAAAAAGTGATTCCCATCGACCAAGCCCTCTACAAACGGCTGGACGACTTCGCCAAGGAGCGCAGACCCAATGGTAAATTTGGATTCCACGTCTATGACCTCACGGCCGACAAGCCGGTCTATGGCTGCAACGAGCACGTGGCACAACCGTCGGCGTCATGCCTGAAGCTGCTCAGTGGCGTGGCAGGTCTTCGCCTGCTTGGCACAGACTATATGTACACCACCTCTCTCTACACCCGCGGTGCGGTTGACCAAGGCGTGCTTCAGGGCGACGTGGCCCTGAAGGGCGGCCTTGACCCTCAGGTCAAGAATACCGAGCTGAGTATGTTTGCCAAGGAACTGAGACGCAAAGGCATCAAGAAAGTAAGCGGGCGTGTATGGCTCGATCTCATCATCACCGATCCGGTGAAGAGCGAGGAGCACTGGTATCCGTGGGACCTTACCTTTTCAAAATACGGTGTATTCTATAAAGGTGCGCCTCGGGTGATGAACGAATGGAAATACGCGTTGCGCAATGCTGGCATCGCCGTGGCAGACAGTCAGTTGGTGTTGGGCAGTGTGCCCCGCGATGCGCACTGCATCTTCCAGTTCAGGCGACGCATCGACACCGTCATCAAACGCATGTGGAAGAACAGCTCCAACACGCAGGCCACCTCCCTGCTCTACACCATCGGGCACCGGGTAGACCACAAAGGGGTGCCCACAAAGGCGGGCATGACCTACCTGCGCACGTTCATGCGCGACACGCTGGGATTGCGTGACACTTCACTTGTCATCCACGACGCCTGCGGCCTTTGTACCCACAACAGACTCACCCCCCAGGCGCTCACTACGGTGCTGCGCTACGGCTACCAACACAAGGACATCTACCGCCAGCTCTACAGCCACCTCGCCATCTCGGGAGTTGACGGCACGCTCATGCGACTGATGCCCAGCGGGAAGACCCGTGGTAAGATCAGGGCCAAGACCGGCACGCTCTCCCATCCTTATGGCATCAGTTCGCTGGCTGGCTACGCTAGAGGCCTCGACGGCCACTTGCTGGCTTTTGCCATCATGGACAGCGAGATGTCGGTGCTCGACGCCCATGTGCTGCAACGTAAACTCTGCGAACGGCTGGTGGAGGCAAAATGAGCATCGTAAACTTGGTTTCCATCTTTGTTTTATCTGATATAGGGATGAGAAACGAGGGTTACGAAAACAATGACGGAATAACAAATAGAGTAGATGTGGGGATTTCTCCCCAGCACCTCTCATTGCACCGTACGTACGGGTCTCGTATACGGCGCTACATACATATAGGAGTACGCAAACGCTGATACAAAGCATAAGGGTCGACCAAGCCAGGTCGGCTCTT
>JBHAFS010000074.1:0-12807 GCA_041856205.1 Prevotella sp. | reverse complement strand
TTAGCAGATGAAGAGATGGCATGTCCCAAAATGCAAAACACAGGTGGCAAAAAAATGAGCCATATCAATAAATGCTTCGTTATTAACCTTTTTAATCAATGTGCAACATTAAAAAACACCCGCATACTTTGCCGTAAAAAAATAAAATGGTACTTTTGCAAGTGATATAAAGATTGATATAATTCATTTTAAAACATAACATTATTATGGCAGTTAGTTACAAAGAATTAGGTCTCGTCAATTCGCGCGAGATGTTCAAAAGAGCCGTCAGTGGCGGTTATGCAGTTCCTGCATTCAACTTCAATAACCTTGAGCAGCTTCAGGCTATCATCACGGCAGCTGCCGAACTGAAGTCTCCCGTGATCCTCCAGGTATCCAAGGGTGCCCGTAACTATGCTAACCAGACCCTGCTTCGCTATCTGGCAGAGGGTGCTGTGGCTTACGCCAAGGAACTGGGTTGCAAGCATCCTGAGATCGTGCTTCATCTCGACCATGGTGACAGCTTCGAGCTCTGCAAGGAGTGTGTGGACATGGGCTTCTCTTCTGTCATGATTGACGGTTCTTCGCTTCCCTTCGAAGAGAACATTGCTCTGGCCAAGAAGGTGGTTGACTACGCTCATCAGTTCGACGTTACCGTTGAGGCTGAGCTCGGCGTGCTCGCCGGTGTCGAGGACGAGGTTGTGGCTGAGGAGTCTCACTACACCAAGCCCGAGGAGGTGATCGAGTTCGCTACCCGCACAGGCTGCGACTCACTGGCTATCTCTATCGGTACCAGCCACGGCGCATACAAGTTCACTCCCGAGCAGTGTACGCGTGACCCGAAGACCGGTCGCCTCATTCCTCCTCCCTTGGCATTCGACGTACTTGCCGAGATCGAGAAGAAGCTCCCCGGCTTCCCCATCGTGCTCCACGGCTCTTCTTCAGTGCCCGAGAAGTATGTTGACATCATCAACAACAACGGTGGCAACCTGCCCAACGCCGTTGGTATCCCCGAGGAGGAGCTCCGCAAGGCTGCCAAGAGCGCTGTGTGCAAGATCAACATCGACTCTGACTCTCGTCTGGCTTACACCGCCGGTGTTCGTGAGACGCTGGCTCAGCACCCCGACTACTTCGATCCCCGCCAGTATGGCAAGGTTGCCCGCAACTACATGATCGAGCTGTACAAGGAGAAGATCACCGATGTGCTCGGTAGCGACAACAAGTTGGCTCAGCTCGACTAATACGTTTAAGTTTCGAGATACCAGCGGGACAGTCAATGACTGTCCCGCTTTTTTTTAGGCCGTACCTCGTGCGCAGTCGGGTGGTCATGGCTATGCCTCAATAGGAATAAGGTGGGATTTGAGGCACATAGAACCGCCAACCCGCCACATTATGGATGTTGTTCAGCCACCTAATGCCTGTTTCAATTGGCACAACTGCGCGTCCATGCGCTATTGTTCGGCCAGAATCGGCCAATGGTTCTATATAGAATCATCTTAGCCATCCATCTGAAGTATAAAAGCGTAAGGGGGGGTAGGGTCATTCGTGAGCTATGGCTAATGGCGCGGTCCACGCCTTTATCCTACAGCGTCGCGCGCTTGGTGTTTATAATTTGAAATATTTCCTAAACTCCGTTATAAGGCTTGTTATTTTTGGTATATGTTGCTACTTTTGCACCTTACTGTTAGCCCATAGGCGAGGAAAAGGCACCACACCGGCTTATGGCGCAGTGTTTTCACTCACGGCGTGAGGAAGAATATCATGAATAGAGTTTTAACTTAAAGTGGTGCTTATCTTACACTATGAAAAAAATAAGTATAGCCGAATTGATATTATTGCCGATTACAGTAGGCCTTATCATGACGATGTTTATTAATGGCACGGCCTTACTCACGGGTGGCCATGAGATGTCAGCTACTTTTATGAACTTCTACAACAAGAGGGCGGCAGGAGTTCTTCCCGCTTATTCAACTTTCGTTATGCTTGCCACGGCAGTTGTTCAACTCACGTCGAGCATCCTTTTGGTATGGGCGTTGGTGAAGCGTTTTCTGCAAGGCGACCGTAGCGGCGCGCTGCTGAAATGGGGTATCTGGATGGCATTGGTTTCTGTAGTGCTCTACGGATTTGCCACACGCATGATTTCCAACCATCAGGCCGCTGCCAACTTGTTTTATTATACAGGCTTGTTGTATGTGCTGCTGTGGTATGTTGAGCGGCAGAGTACGGGTAGGGGGCAACGCTTTGCTCAGGTGAAGCTTTTGCCGATGTTTTTCACCCTGCTTTATACGATGGGGCAGCCTGGCATTCAAAAGCTTTTCTTTGCAGACGAGGTGGTGCCGAAGTACGTGATGATGTTCAAGGATACATTCTTGGCGCAGTTGCCCGGCGGCATTCCACCTTTTATATATATGTTGGGTGTCTTCGAGACGCTGGTGGCCGTGCTCGTGGTGGTAAGTCTGGTAAGGCTGGAGTTTCTGCCTACACGCTCCAAGACCACTCTATCGCTGGCATTGCTGTTAGGTTCGCTCACCTTCATCATGCTCACCTTTGGATTGAGCATCCTGCTCAATTATCCTGGAGCCACCAATCTGGTGTTTTACGCCGTGTTCTGTCTGTTCTTTTACATATATGCCGTAAAACACACACATGACGACACACTATAGGTGGGTTCTATTAATTACCACCGAAATCAAATCATAAAATCATGGGTTACGTTTTGCCATCTTTCGGCCTCTCTTCGGCTCAAATTGCAAGTTCTCTCAGTCGTTATGCCCGCATAACTCCTTCGTGTACTTGCAATTTGACCTCGAAGATAGTCTCGAAATCTGACAAAGCTAATTAATAGAACCCACCTATAAACCCGAAAGCGTGCTGCCCATGATGGGCAGCACGCTTTCGATATGTTGACGCATGCACCTTGTTGTTATTGCAAGGAGATGTTCTCTATAGATTTTACACTGCCCGTAAGCGGGTCGAGCGTGAGTTTTGCCGTTTGCTTTTTGCCGAAAAGTTCTCCGCTGAGCGATTCCACAAAACCAAACTGCGGGGCCAGTATTTCAAAGGTTTCTACTCTCTCAGGGCCATTTTTCAACGTAAGCGTTATTTTTGAAGGCATGTTGACACGCAGTCCGATGTCGTTCTTGTCCTCTTTCTTGGGGTCGCCTGCAGGCTGAGGCTGCGTAGCAGTGTGCTGGTCGGCCACCTGAAGATAATAGGGTGCGCCTGCCAAGTCGTCGTTGTCGAGCAGTCCGAGGTGTTTGGAGAAGCGGAAGAGCACGGTCTCTCCCTCCTTGGTCGGCACAAAGTTGATAGCCGTCCACGTGGTGTCGCTCACGGTCGTGCCTTCAAAAAGTTGGCCGAGGGCACGCTCCTGCACGTCGAGGTTGCGCAGCATGATGGCCAATTGCGCACCGTCTTTAGGCATGAAATCGGCTTCCCCCCGGTTGAGTTGATTGCGACTGTCGCGTATGTCATATATCTCTTTGGCAGAGAGTTCTGCCATCTTTGCCGTACTTCCCGCGTTGAGAATATCCTCGTTCATGAAATCGTTGGGGTTGAGGGGCTTGGGCTTTGGCGCCGGCGTGAAGGTGGGTGCCGCTATGTCAAGCGGCTTAGCGTCGGCATTGATGGCCAGCAACATGCCGTCTGCGGCGCGGCTTACCTTGTCTATACTGTGCTTCTTGTCTATGATGAGGGTAAACTGTTTGGCCGTGTCAGCCACGGCATTTTGCTGCATCGTGATGCCAATGAGGCGATAGGTGGTGACCGGCTCTTGCTGCACATGCTTCTTCAGGTAGCGCAGTGCGTACGGCGCAAAGCGTCCGGGAGTGTACGTGGTCTTCTCTACCTTCACCGTAAACTGCACGGTGGCCTTGGGAAGATAATAGGTGGTGCCTTCCACAGACTGTGCCGCTGCAGGCTGCATAAAGGCAGCCATCGCCATGGTGAAGAGACCGGCCGCCCATGTCTTATGGAGGTGGTGCTTGTTGTTGATACTCATCGTTAGGTCGTTTTGTGTATGAGGTGTCGTTGGTTAGTCTTCAAGCCTTTTGAAAGCCTGGGGCAGATACTCGATGATGTCGCTGGCCACAAGACTCTCCTTGCCCAGATCTTTGACCGCGAGGTCGCCGGCCAGTCCGTGGAGATACATGCCCAGCATACAAGCATCGGGTGCCTCGTAGCCCCGTGCCAGCAGTCCGGTGATGATGCCTGTGAGCACGTCGCCGCTGCCTGCGGTGGCCATGCCGCTGTTGCCGGTGGAGTTGAACACCACATGTCCGTCGGGCATGCACAGTGCCGAATAGTGGCCTTTGAGCAGGATATATCCCTGCAGTCGCTCTGCCAGCTGCTGTGCATGCGAGAGCCGCTCGTAGTCGCCGTTGCTGGCAGTGTTCATCAGTCGGTCGAACTCCTTGGGGTGGGGGGTGAGGATGATGCCCTTGGGCAACTGCTGCAGCCAAGCCTGGTGGTTGGCCAGGATATTGAGTGCGTCGGCATCGACGACGATGGGGCACTGTGTGCGGCGTATCTGTCCGATAAGGGCGATGGCGGTGTTCTCGTTCTGGCCGAGGCCGGGGCCTATGCCCAGGGCATCGAAGTCGCTGCTGTCTACACTCTCGGAGAAGGCCGTCTCCTCACGGTCCATCTGCATCACGGCCTCGGGCACGGTGGCCTGCATGATGCCGTAGTTGCGCTTGGGCGTGTGTACCGTTACCTTGCCGGGACCTGATCGCAGGCAGGCCTTGGTGGCCAGCACGGCGGCGCCGGCCATGCCGTAGCTGCCGGCGATGAGCAGGGCGTGCCCCATGGAGCCCTTGTGGACGAAGTCGCTGCGGTGGCGCAGGCGAGGACGCAGGTCGCTCTCTTCGAGGATGCGGTACGACACTTCGGCACGGGCAATGTATTCGTGGCTCAGCCGGATGTCGAGCACGCGCAGTCGGCCCACATAGGGCTGACAGTCGGCCTGCATCATCGAGAGTTTCTTCTGCTGCAGGGTGAGTGTGAGGTCAGCGTGCAGGATGTTCTGTCGGATGTTGTAGGTATTGTCTTCGCACATCAAGCCAGAGGGCATGTCGATGCTCACCACCTTGGCCGGGCTTTGATTGATATATTTCACCAGCGAGGCAAAGCCGCCGTTGAGCGGTTTGTTGAGGCCCGAACCGAAGAGACCGTCCACCACCAGCGTGTCGGCGGTGAGCTCGGGAGGGTCGAAGTTGAGGGTGACCTCCGTAAACTTGCTGATCTTCTTGCCATCGAGCAGGCGTTGCTTGTTGGCGGCACAGTCGTCGGAGAGCTTGTCGTGGATGTTGAACAAAAAGACGCCTACCTCATAGTCGGCCTCGGCCAGCATCCTGGCCACGGCAAGGGCGTCGCCGCCATTGTTGCCAGGCCCTGCGAAGACAATGACCGGCGTGCGGTTGGTCCATTCGTCCATGATGGCATGCGTCAAGGCTTTTGCGGCACGCTCCATCAGGTCAACCGACTTGATGGGTTCGTGCTCGATAGTATATCTGTCAAGCTCACGAATCTGAGCAGCGGTAAAAATCTTCATAACACTGCAAAGATAAACAAAAGATCGGAGAATGGAGTTTGGGCAGTGGAGATTTTTGCAATTTTACTTAATTTCTCGTTGAGGGCATCTGTAATCTCGTTACTTTTTCGTAATTTTGCCGTAACTTTCAAAAATCGCACTATGAGTATTGTAAAAATCAAGGACAAGACGTTCAAGACGTTTATTCCAGAGTCAGAGATCCAGCAGCGTGTCAAGGCTGTGGCAGAGCGAATTAACAAGGATATGGATGGTAAGAACCCGCTGTTTCTGGCAGTGCTCAACGGCTCGTTTGTCTTTGCGGCCGACCTGATGCGATACATTACCATACCGAGTGAGATTTCCTTTGTCAAGCTGGCGTCTTATCAAGGCACGACCTCTACAGGCGAGGTGAAGGAGGTGATTGGCATCAACGAGGACCTCACGGGCCGCACCGTGGTCATTCTCGAGGACATCGTCGACACGGGCTTCACCATGAAGCGTATGCTCGAGACCCTCGGCACCCGTGGCCCCGAGTCGTTGCACATCTGCACGCTGCTGCTCAAGCCCGGCAAGCTGCAGGTAGACCTCAACATCGAGTATGCAGCCATGGAGATTCCCAACGACTTCATCGTGGGCTATGGCCTCGACTACGACCAGCAGGGCCGCAACCTCAGAGACATCTATACGCTGGTGAAATAAGCGTGTGTGGATAGGTCACACCAGAGCGAGATTTACTTTTTAACAGAAAATGAAGAATATTGTAATTTTCGGTGCGCCCGGTTCAGGCAAGGGCACACAGAGCGACAAGATGATCGCTAAGTATGGTTTCGAGCATATCTCAACAGGCGATGTGCTTCGCAGTGAGATCAAGAACGGTACGGAACTCGGCAAGACCGCCAAAGGCTATATCGACAACGGACAGCTTATCCCCGATGAGCTGATGATCAGCATCCTGGCCAGCGTCTACGACAGCTTTGGCAAGGAGCACAAGGGTGTGATCTTCGACGGCTTCCCCCGTACCATTCCGCAGGCTGAGGCCCTGAAGGGTATGTTGGCTGAGCGCGGCCATAAGGTGGCAGCCATGATCGAGCTCGACGTTCCTGAGGAGGAGCTGATGAAGCGTCTCATCCTCCGCGGACAGCAGAGCGGTCGCAGCGACGACAACGAGGAGACCATCAAGAAGCGTCTGGGCGTGTACCACAGCCAGACGGCTCCGCTCATCGACTGGTACAAGCAGGAAGGTATTCATCATCATATTGCAGGTCTCGGAGAGCTCGACCGTATCTTCGGCGACATCTGCGACGTGATCGACAATCTTTGATAGGCAAGGCCTAACTTAGCCTTGGCGGAGCAAGGAGCAAGGACCTTTGTCCTTCTTACCCTTTCCGGCAGGCCAGGTTAGGTCTTTTGATTTTTCTGCCATTCCCCGGCAGTATTTGCAATAATATTTTGATTATTCATGACCCTCCCCCCTGTGGGGAAGGACAGGCAAGTCACTCATCTTATGGAAAGTAATTTTGTAGACTATGTGAGAATCGTGTGTCGCTCGGGCAAGGGCGGCCGTGGGTCGATGCATCTGCGTCATGTGAAGTATCAGCCCAATGGCGGTCCCGACGGCGGTGACGGCGGCAAGGGCGGCAGCGTCATCCTGCGCGGCAACCATAACTACTGGACGCTGTTGCACCTGCGCTACCAGAAACACGTGTTTGCCGAGCACGGCGGCAACGGAGGGCGCGACAAGTGTCACGGCACCGACGGCAAGGACGTGTATATCGATGTGCCCTGCGGCACGGTGGTCTACAATGCCGAGACCGGTAAGTATGTGTGTGACGTGACCTACGACGGTCAGGAGGTGGTGCTGCTCAAGGGCGGGCGCGGCGGCCTGGGCAACTTCCAGTTTCGCACGGCCACCCGTCAGGCTCCACGGTTTGCCCAGCCGGGCGAGCCGATGCAGGAGATGACGGTCATCCTCGAGCTCAAGCTGCTGGCCGACGTCGGACTTGTGGGATTCCCCAATGCCGGCAAGTCGACGCTGCTCTCGGCCTTGTCGAGTGCCAAGCCCAAGATTGCCAACTACCCTTTCACCACCCTCGAGCCCTCGTTGGGCATTGTGAGCTATCGCGATGCCAAGTCGTTTGTCATGGCCGACATCCCCGGCATCATCGAGGGAGCCAGCCAGGGCAAGGGACTGGGCCTGCGGTTCCTGCGCCACATCGAACGCAACTCGCTGCTGCTCTTCATGGTGCCGGGCGACACCGACGACATCAAGCACGACTATGAGGTGTTGCTCAACGAGCTGGAGCGGTTTAACCCCGAGATGCTCGACAAGCACCGGGTGCTGGCCGTGACCAAGAGTGACTTGCTTGACGAAGAACTTGTCGAGATGTTGCAGGAGACGCTGCCCACCGACCTGCCCGTGGTGTTCATCTCCTCGGTGGCCGGCACAGGCCTCGACGAGCTCAAGGACGTGCTGTGGCGAGAACTCAACAGCGAGAGCAATAAGCTGCAGGAGATTACGGCCGAGGACACACTCGTACACCGCGACAAGGACATGGGGCTCTTCAAGCAGGAGATCATGGCAGAGGGCATCACCGATGACGACGACCTGGAGTTTGTCGATGAAGACGATATCGAGGATGTCGACGATCTCGACGACTATGAGGTATATGACCCGGAGGAAGAGCGATGAAACCCATATTGACCTATTATCCTCTGGCCGACGGCGTGACGGCTTTCTCCACCACACGCCACGGCGGCGTGAGCGTGGGCAGCTATGGTGAGCTGAACATCAATCCCTATTGTGGCGATGAACCACAGGCCGTGGCTGATAACCGCCGACTGCTGGCCGACGAGCTTGCCGTCGACGAGCAAAGACTCATCCTGCCACATCAGGTACATGGCATCGACTGCCGCATGGTGAGCCATGAACTGTTCTCGTTGCCCGAGGCCACGCGCAGCAACATGCTCAACAACGTCGACAGTCTGATGACCGATTGTCGCGACACCTGCATCGGCGTGTCGACGGCCGACTGTATTCCCATTCTGCTCTACGATCCCGAGCACCATGCCGCTGCTGCCGTACATGCCGGATGGAGGGGCACCGTGAAGGGGGTGGTGCGCAAGGCTGTCGACGAGATGCACAGCTGCTATGGCAGTGCCCCGCAGCACCTCAAGGTGGTGATAGGCCCCGGCATATCGCTCGCCAACTTCGAGGTGGGGCAGGAGGTCTACGACGAGTTTGTGCAGCATGGCTTCAACATGGAGCATATCTCACGCCGCTACGACAAGTGGCACATCGACCTGCCGCGATGCAACAGCCGACAGCTGGAACGAGCGGGGGTCAGACCAGAGAACATCACACAGACCAACATCTGCACTTTCGACCGTGTGGCCGACTATTTCTCGGCCCGTCGCCTGGGGCCCCAGTCCGGCAGAATCTACACGGGCATTATCCTTCGCTGAAAATCCTAATAAACCAATCTACTGATTGCCTATGTCAAGAATACAACTAAAAATCATACTCCTCCTGATCGCTGGGACGCTGACCACCATGCAGTCTATGGCCCAGCGCAGCACGTTCACAGCTGCCGAACAACAACAGATCAGCGTTCCCACGCCGGGCCTTTTTGCCGATGGAAATTCTTTTGTGGTCAACTTCAAGGCACTGGGCGACCGCTACTATTCGTTTCCATTGCCTGTAGGCAACGCCACACTCATCGACAACCAGAGTCTGGAAATCACTACGGTCAGGGGCGATGCCGTCAAGGCCATGTTCGATGGGGTGGTGCGCCTGTCGCGCAAGCATCCGCAATATGGCAACGTCATCGTCATTCGGCACGACAACGGTCTGGAGACCGTCTACGGCAACAACGCGCAAAACATGGTGAAGGTGGGACAGCAGGTTCGCGCAGGTCAGACCATCGCCATCGTGGGCGGCAGTGCCGACCGCATCTATTGTACTTTTGCGGCGATGGTCAATGGTGGGTGGATCAATCCGGCCACCATCGTCGACCCCGTGAGTCACCGTCTGCGCAAGCAGGTTTTTCAGTTTAAGAAGAGTGGAGGAAGGGTAGACCTCACCGTGGCCAAGGCCGAGCGGCGCGAGACAGTCAGTCTCGACCCTGATGAAGAGGTGGACAATCCGTTCAGTGACAACAAGACGTTCAGGCTCAACCTCGAAGCCATCTCCAAGGACCGGTGGGCCTACCCGTTGGCCGGCAGCCATGTCATCAGTCCCTATGGCGGCAAGCGCAACCATTCGGGGGTGGATGTCAAAACCAAGCCGAAAGATAAGATTGTGGCGGCCTTCGATGGTGTCGTCACACGTTCGGGACCATTCTCGGGCTATGGCAACTGCATCGTCATACGCCATGCATACGGCTTCGAGACGCTATACAGCCATCAGTTTAAGAATCTGGTGAGGGTGGGGCAGAAGGTCAAGGCAGGAGAGGTGATCGGGCTGACAGGCCGCACGGGCAGGGCCACCACTGAGCATCTCCACTTCGAGGTGAAGTTCAGGGGCAGGTGTCTCAACCCCGCCGTGCTCTTCAACCATGTGAGCAAGACGCTGCAGTGTGCCACGCTGCTGCTGACCAGGAGCGGTGGGGTGACCTCCAAGAAGAATTGAGGGCCCCGGCCCCTCCCCAGCCCAGCCATTGAAGGGTGGGGCCCCTCCCCAGCCCTCCCCGTGGGGGAGGGAGTGCCATGCGGCGTGAGGAGCGAGGGAGATACTGGATGGAAACTATGGATGAAGACAAGAAATAAAGACTTGGGATGTGGTGGGCAGGTTCCGAGTCATCCGGCCATCGCGCAGCGATGCTTCGTAATCTAAACGTGCCAGTCGTGGCTTCCGTTACTTCTGTGTTTTCCGTGTAAAAAAACAAACGTAAACATTCCACCAGCCCACCCACCAGCAAAGACTCCCGTCAAGCCTTGGCCTGGCGGGAGTTTGTTGTAAGTGCTTTGTCCTCATAGTTGATCGAAGCATCGGCATCGCCGTGCAAGGCATCATTGAGGTCTTTCCAATCCTGGAAACCAGCGAAGAGGGCCAGGCGGTCGAGCGCCTCGGGCGACAGTTTGCGTTTTCCGGTGACCACCTCCCAGAGTTTCTTCACTGAAGTGCTGCGCAGGTGGATGTGATGTCTTGACAAGGCCTGTGACAGATGCTCGAAGTCGGTGGTTACATGTTGTGGTTTTGATTTCATCTTCCTGCCTATCTCGGCAATCAGAAGCTTAAGATCGTGTTTCATTTCTCTACTGAAATATCTCAAATTTTTCGTCTGCAAAGTTACGAATTATTTTGTATTGCAAGCGCACAATATCAGAATTATTAGGGCCTCATTTCAGGTTTTGACCGTATTGTACCACAGATGTCACATCGCCGGGTGGAGCAAGGGTTGGATAAAAGGTCGTCGCAAGGGCGAAAAAAGCGCTGTGGGTCACATCATTCTGCAATCTTTTGACTACCTTTGCAAAGGAATTTCAGATTTTCAGAACCACTTTATTATGAAGGAATACGCATTGAAGTACGGATGTAATCCGAACCAGAAGCCTGCCCGTATCTATATGGAGCAGGGCGAACTCCCCGTACAGGTGATCAATGGCCGAGCCGGCTACATCAATTTCATGGATGCCCTGAACAGCTGGCAGCTGGTCAAGGAGCTCAAGGCCGCCACGGGCTTACCCGCCGCAGCAAGTTTCAAACACGTCTCTCCGGCCGGTGCCGCCGTGGGCTTGCCCCTGAGCGACACGCTGAAGAAGATTTATTTTGTAGACGATGTAGACTTTGATCTCACCCCCCTGGCCAATGCCTACGCCCGTGCCCGCGGCGCCGACCGCATGTGCTCGTATGGCGACTTCTGTGCGCTGAGCGACACCTGCGATGAGGCCACGGCCCTGCTCATCAAGCGTGAGGTGAGCGACGGGGTCATCGCACCGGGCTACACCCCCGAGGCATTGAAGATTCTGCAGGAGAAGCGCAAGGGTACCTACTGTGTCATCCAGGTAGACCCCGACTATGTGCCGCAACCCATCGAGCACAAGCAGGTGTTCGGCGTGACCTTCGAGCAGGGCCGCAACGAGGTAGACCTCAACGACCCCGCACTCTTCGAGAACATCCCCACCCAGAACAAGCACTTCACGCCCGAGGCGCTGCGTGACCTGAAGATCGCCCTCATCACCCTGAAATATACCCAAAGCAACAGTGTGTGCTACGTCAAGGACGGTCAGGCCATCGGCATCGGTGCCGGACAGCAGAGCCGCATCCACTGCACACGCCTGGCCGGCAGCAAGGCCGACGAATGGTGGATGCGCCAGAGTCCGAAGGTGCTCAGCCTGCCTTTCAAGGACAATATCCGTCGGGCCGACCGCGACAACACCATCAATGTGTACCTCTCTGAGGAGGCCGACGACGTGCTGCGCGACGGTGCCTGGCAGCAGTTCTTCACCGAGCAGCCCGCCCCCTTCACGCGTGCCGAGCAGAAGGAGTGGATTGCACATAACACCAAGGTGGCACTGGGGTCGGATGCCTTCTTCCCCTTCGGCGACAACATCGAGCGTGCCCACAAGAGTGGCGTAGAGTTTATTGCACAGGCGGGCGGCAGCATCCGCGACGACCATGTGATCGACACCTGCGACAAGTATGGCATTGCCATGGCCTTCACGGGCGTGAGACTCTTCCACCATTAATCATCCCTCGTTCTCGTCGGCTTCAGTAAGCTACGGCTTCAAGCCGACGAGAATGTTTCTCGATCTAAATCAGGTATATCATGGACGATTTCGACAAGATATTGGAAGGCGGCATCACCTTCAAGGGTGCATCGAAGGGTGGGCCCAAGGAGGACAAGGTGAAGACCAAGGCCAAGAAAAAGAAATATATCACCGGTGCCCACGGCTCCGGCGCCGCCAAGCAAAAAGCCAAATACCGCGAGCAGCGAGCCAACAGAAAGTCGCAGCGCAAATAACCTTACCGGCTGGCAGGTTACGGGGTGTACCTATATTTATTGCCGCATGCAGGACATGCGACACGGCAATAAGCGGATTTGTTGTACACCCACCTTCCAACCCAACCGCCCACCAACCCACCAGAATGCTTCCGTGGCTTGGTATTTGTGGCTCACATCATATTCTTGTGCTTTTAACATACTTATCTCGTGCGGTTTTCTTAGGCTCACCACTCGATAACATTCCCGCAGGTAAGATATTCTAAGATAGGACTCGCTGGCGAGGCTCATGCCCATATTTTGCGATGAGCAAGCAACGTATGGCTATATTCTCATATATTCTGGGATTCGCCGAAG